>JBPEXA010000232.1:0-10418 GCA_052032135.1 Thermoanaerobaculia bacterium
GACGAGGCGCGCGTCGTCGAGCCAGTCGTTGGCGGCGGCACGCCGCGCGGCCTCGGCGAGCTCGGCGACCATGCGGGCGTGGCCGGAGGGGCGATCGACGGACGCCGGCCGCAGCGCGGTCGAGGCCAGCGAGAGCGCGCCGGTCAGCAGCGAAACGGCGAGCAGGCTGCGCCCCATGGCGGCAGTCTACAGGCGCCTCGAACCGCTGCCGGCGAGGCGGATAGACTCGCGCCATGGAGCGTTCGAGGAGCGTCGGCCTGCACCGCTTCGCGGTGGTGCTGGCGATCGGCATCGTCGGTCTGATCGCCGCCGGCGGCCTGGTCAAGAGCCTCGAGGCGGGCCTGTCGGTGCCCGACTGGCCGACCTCTTACGGCGGGTTCAACCCGCCGCGCTGGTGGGAGATCGAGAACGTGCGCGCCGAGCACGGTCACCGGCTGATCGCCGGCACGATGGCGCTGCTGACGGTGGCGCTGGCGGTGTGGGCGCGGTGGAAGGAGCCGCGCCGCTGGGTGCGACGGATCGCCACCGCGGCGGTCGCCGCGGTGCTGCTGCAGGCGCTGCTCGGCGGCCTGACGGTCCTCTTCTTCCTGCCGACCGCGATCTCGGTCAGCCACGCGGCGCTCGCCCAGCTCTATCTGTGCCTGGTGGTCGCTTTCGCGGTCGTCACCTCGCGCCGGTGGCATCGGCCGCCCGCGGCGGCCGGCGCCGACCTGCGCGCCCCGGCGGCACTGGTGACGGTGACGATCTATCTGCAGATCGTGATCGGCGCGCTGGTCCGTCATACCGGGTCGGGACTGGCGATCCCCGACTTCCCGACCATGTTCGGCGGCTGGTGGCCCGACCGTCTCGATGGCGCGATCGGCATCCATCTGGCGCACCGGGTGGGGGCGCTGGTGGTGACGGCGCTGGTGATCTGGCTGTGCGTGCAGGCACTGCGGCGCGGCGGCCCGCGGCTGCCGGCGGTAGCGATGCTGCTGCTGCTGGCGGTGCAGCTGTCGCTCGGGGCGTCGATCATCTGGACCGGGCGCGCGGTGCTGCCGAACACCCTCCACGTGCCCACCGGCGCCTGCCTGCTGGCGACCTCGTGGCTGTTCACCCTGCTGGTCTGGCGACGGGCCGAGGCCCCGGAGCCGCTCGAGGCGGTGGCCGCCGAAGCGGTGGCGGCGGCATGAGCGAGGCGACGACGATCGCCGTCCAGCGCGGACGGGTGAGCGACTGGATCGACCTCACAAAGCCGCGCATCACCCTGATGGTGCTGCTGACCGCCGGGCTCGGCATGCTGCTCGCCGCGGTGGTGCGGCCGAGCGTCGAGCTGCTGGTGGCGGCGCTCGGCGGCACCTGGCTGGTCGCCGCCGGCTCGTCGGCGCTCAACCACGCGCTCGAAGGGGCGTCGGACGCCCGCATGGAGCGCACCGCCGACCGCCCGGTCCCCGCCGGGCGACTGCAGGCGAGGACGGTCGCCGCCTTCGGCCTGCTGCTCGGCGGCTCCGGTCTGCTGCTGCTGGCGTGGGCCGTCAACTGGCCGACCGCGGTCCTCGGGCTGATCGCCTTCCTCGGCTACGTCGTCGTCTACACGCCGCTCAAAGCGCGCAGCTCGCTCGCCACGCTGGTCGGTGCGGTGCCGGGCGCCATCCCCCCGATGATGGGGTGGACGGCGGTGACCGGCACCGTCCATCGCGAGGCGTGGATCCTCTTCGGCATCCTCTTTCTCTGGCAGCTGCCGCACTTCCTGGCGATCGCCTGGCTGTGCCGCGACGACTACGCGCGCGCCGGCTTCCCGATGCTGCCGGTGCTGCAGCCCGACGGCGCCAGCACCGGGCGCCAGATGGTGCTCTACGCGCTCGCCCTGCTGCCGGTGAGCGTGGCGCCGACGGTCGCCGGCCTGGCGGGGGGCGTCTATCTGGTCGGCGCCGGCCTGCTCGGCGTCGGCTTCGTGCTGGCGACCCTCGACTTCGCGCGCCGGCGTTCGGAGACGGCCGCCCGCCGGGTACTGCTGGCGTCGGTCGTCTACCTGCCGGCGGTGCTCGCGGTGCTGGCGATCGACCGCCTGCTCTGAGAGCGACCGGTCTCGTTGGTGTCGGCCCGGCGGCCGGTGTAGCCTTCGCGCCGGAGCGCGTGAAGATGGAGTGGAGCGACAGGACGGTGCTGGTCACCGGCGCCAATCGCGGCATCGGCCGCGCGGTGGCGGAGCGCCTGCTGGCGGCCGGCGGCCAGGTCGCCGTCCACGGTCGCAGCCACGAGAAGCTGGAGCGGCTGCGCGCCGAGCTCGACGCCGGCGAACGGGTGCAGTGCGTAGTCGGAGATCTGCGCGCGCCGGAGCGAGCGGGTCGGCTCGTCGAGCAGGTGGTGCAGCATTTCGGTCGCCTCGACGGCGTGGTCAACAACGCCGGCGGCGGGGAGGCGCAGGCGTTCCGGGCGCTCGATCTCGAGAGCTGGCGGCGGACCCACGCGGTCAACGTCGAGGCCGCCTTCGTCATCTCGCAGGCGGCGTACAACACCATGCGGCGGCAGCGCAGCGGCTCGATCGTCAACATCGCGTCGATCGCCGCCCACGGCCCCGGCAAGTGGATGGGGGCCGACTACGCGGCGTCGAAGGCGGCGCTAGTGAGCGTCACCCGCACCCTCGCCTTCGAGGCGGCGCGTTTCGGCATCCGGTGCAACGCGGTCTCCCCCGGCCTCGTCGAGACCGACATGACCGCCGAGCTGTCGGAGGAGCGCCGCGCCGGCCTCGGCATCCCGCTCGGCCGGCTGGGCGAGCCGGACGAGGTCGCCGCCGCGGTGCTCTTCCTGCTCTCCGACGCGTCGTCGTACGTCACCGGTCAGGTGCTCCACGTCGACGGCGGCCTCTGGATGGGCGGCTGACGATGCCGCGGGTGTTCGTCACCGGCATCGGCATGGTGAGCCCGATCGGCCTCGACGAAGACGAGGTGTGGGCGCGGCTGATCGCCGGCCGCACCGGCATCGCCCCGCTGACCGCCTTCGACACCGACGCGTTCCCTACCCCCTACAAGGTCGAGATGGCCGCCCAGGTCGACGACGTCGCCGTCGCCGAGGGGCTGGCGGCGCTCGGGCGGCGATCGGCCGACCGCGCTCTCGACCTGGTGATGGTGGCCGCCGACCGCGCCCTGCGGCAGGCGGGCCTGGCGGGCGAGGAGTCGGCCGAGCCGCGCGAGATCCCGACCATCCTCGGCACCGCCACCGGCTCGGCGCAATCGATCTGGGAGGCGGTGCAGCGGTTCACCGCCAAGGGCCCCAAGGGGCTGCTGCCGAGCACCGTGCCGCGGGTGATGTACAACTCGCTGTCGGCCAACGTCTCGATGCACTTTCAGCTGACCGGCGCCAACTACGTCGTCATCTCCGCCTGTACGTCCGCGACCAACGCGATCGGCGACGCCTTCAAGCGGGTGCGCGACGGCGAGACCGAGATCGCGGTGACCGGCGGCAGCGACGCCAGCCTCGACCCGTTCTTCTACGGCGTCTGGAACAACATCGGCGTCCTCTCTCCCAACCCCGATCCGGAGCTCGCCTGCCGCCCCTTCGACGCCGAGCGCCAGGGCACCACCCTCGGCGAGGCGGCGACCGTTCTGGTGCTCGAGAGCGAGGGATCGGTCGAGCGCCGCGGCCGTCGCGTCCGCGGTGAGATCCTCGGCTACGGTGAGTCGTCCGACGCCGGCCACATCACCGGCCCGTCGGCGGAGGGCCAGGCGCGGGCGATCGAGCGCGCGCTCGAGTCCGCCGGGGTGCGAGGGGAAGAGATCGGCTACGTCAACGCCCACGGCACCGCGACCCGCGCCAACGACACCACCGAGAGCGCCGCGATCCGGTTGGCGCTCGGCGACGCGGCCGCCGACGCGACGCCGGTCGGCTCCAACAAGTCCTTCCTCGGCCACACCCTCGGCGCCTGCGGCGCGATCGAGAGCGCGATCACGCTGCTCGCCCTCGAGCGCCGCCAGATCCCGCCGAACTTCAACCTCCGGAACCCCGATCCGGAGTGCCGGGTGCGGCTGGTCGGCGCCGAGCCGGAGCCGCTCGAGCGACCGATCGCGCTCAAGAACAGCTTCGGTTTCGGCGGCGGCAACGGGGTGCTGGTGCTGGCGGCCGCCTGACGGTCGACCGTCGGCGATTGGTGTAGGCTCCCGCCGATGGAGCCGAGCGAGATCCTGCCGCGACTGCGGGGCGTGCTGGAGGAGTCGTCCACCCAGCCGGTCGATTGGGACCAGCTGTCGCTCGACACCACCGTCGAGTCGCTCGGATTCGATTCTCTGTCCATCCTCGACGTCCTCTACGGCATCGAGCAGGAGTTCGGGGTCGAGCTCGACGCGGGGGACGTGATGGACCTCAAGACGGTCGGCGAGCTCGCCACGCTGCTCGCCGATCGCGACGCCGCCTGAGGCCGGCGGTGGCCGCCGCCAGGGCGCTCACCGACGCCGTCGCCTACGCCGTGGTGCGGACGGTGGTGGCGATCGTCGATCTCCTGCCGCTCGCCGCCGCCGCCCTACTGGCGCGCCGGCTCGCCGACGTCGCCTTCGTCCTCGACGCCGGCCGCCGTCGGGTGGCGATCGACAACATCCTCGGCGCCGGGGTGGTCGAAGGTCGCGCGGCGGCGCGGCGGCTCGCCCGCCGCTCGAGCCGTCACTTCGCGATGGTGCTGGTGGAGACGCTCAAGGCGCGGCGGCTGCTCGCCGGCGATCGGTGGCGCCACGCCGTCCGCTTCCGCATCCCGGAGAGCGTGCGGGCGGTGCTCGACGACCCGCACGGGGGCGTGCTGCTCGCCACCGGCCACTTCGGCAACTGGGAGATCGGCGGCCAGGCGCTGTCGCGGTTCAAGCCGATGGCGGCGCCGGCCCGCAAGGTGTCGAACCCGTGGGTCGATCGCCTCTTGCAGCGGCGCAAGCCGGCCGCCGGGTTCCGGCTGGTGCCCGAGTGGTTCGGCTCGCCGGTGCGCTACACCGAGTCGCTCAAGCGCGGCGAGATCCTCGCGCTGCTGATCGACGTCGACGCCCGCGGCGAGGGGATCCGTCTCGACTTCATGGGCCGACCGGCGGCCACCCACGTCACGGCGCCGATGCTGCATCTGGTCACCAAGGCGCCGCTGGTCTTCGGCACCTGCCGCCGGCTGGGACCGGGTCGCTTCGAGGTCGAGCTGTCGGAGCCGATCGCGGTACGGCCGACCGGCGATCGCGACGCCGACGTCCGCCACATCCTCGGGCTGCTCAACGGGCGGCTCGAAGCGGCGATCCGCGCCGAGCCCGAGCAGTACCTGTGGGCGCACAGCCGCTGGAAGCACGGCGACTGGGAGCCGCCGGAGGGGTTCGTGCCGGTGAGCGGCCGGCTCGGGTCCCGCCTCGCCTAGCTCCGGCGCCGATCGCATAGGATCGGTCGCCCGTGTCGCCCTTCGCCACCTTGCGCAGCCTCGCCCTGATCGCCGCCGGCGTCGGTATCGGCGCCTGCCTGATCGGCGACTCGCAGGCGCTGCCCGAAGCCGAGACCGGCGACGCGGCGACGCCCGCCCCGCTCGCTCCCGCCTCCCGGGCCGACGAAGGGCCGATGCCCGACGGGCTCCTCGGCAGCGAGCGCAACGACATCGAGGTCTTCCGCCGGGCGTCGCGCTCGGTGGTCAACATCACCAGCCTGGTGGCGGTGCGCCGCGACCTCTTCTCGCTCGACGTCACCGAGATGCCCCAAGGGTCGGGGAGCGGCTTCGTCTGGGACGGCGACGGCCACGTGGTCACCAACTTCCACGTCCTCGAAGGGGGGCGCCGCTGGCTGGTGACGCTCGCCGATCAGTCGACCTTCGAGGGCGAGCTGGTCGGCGTGGCGCCCGACAAAGACCTGGCGGTGCTCAAGATCGAGGCGCCGCGCGGGGTCCTCGAGCCGCTCGCCCCCGGCCGCTCCCGCGACCTCGTCGTCGGCCAGCGGGTGCTGGCGATCGGCAATCCGTTCGGCCTCGATCAGTCGTTGACCGTCGGGGTGGTGAGCGCTCTCGGCCGCGAGCTGCGCTCCCCTTCGGGGCGCACCATCCGCGACGTCATCCAGACCGACGCCGCGATCAACCCCGGCAACTCCGGCGGGCCGCTGCTCGATTCGAGCGGTCGCCTGATCGGCGTCAACTCGGCGATCTACTCGCCGAGCGGCGCCTCGGCCGGCATCGGCTTCGCGGTGCCGGTCGACACCGTCCGCCGGCTGGTGCCGGAGATCCTCGAGTTCGGGCGGCCGATCCAGCCCGGCATCGGCGTCACGCTGCTCCCCGACAGCCTCGCCCGCCGCAATCGCATCCAGGGGGTGGCGATCCAGTCGGTGCAGCCGGGCGGTCCCGCCGACCGGGCGGGGATGGCCGGCATCCGCACCACCCGCTCCGGGCGCCGCTACCTCGGCGACGTCATCGTCGCCGTCGACGGCGATCCGGTCGGCGACTTCGACGAGCTGGCGAGCGCCTTCGAGAGGGCGGGGGTCGGCGCCACCGTCGAGCTGACGGTGGTCCGCGACGGTGACGAGCGCACCGAGCGCGTCGAGCTGGCGGCGTTGGGAGAGCGATGACGCGCGATGGCTGAGGAGACGGCGATGGAGCGGCGACCGACGGTGGTGATCCTCGGTGTCGGCGAGATCGGGCTGGCGCTCGCCAAGGGGCTGCTGCGGGCCGGCTGGCGGCCGGAAGAGATGACGCTCGTCGTCCGCCGCGACAGCCGGGCCGAAGAGGTCGAGGCGGAGACCGGCATCGCCTGCCGGGTCGGCGCCGGCGGTTCGATCGCCGGCCAGGAGGTGGTGGTCGTCGCGGTCAAGCCGCAGGGGGTGCCGGCGCTGCTCGACGAGATCGCCGGCGCGCTGGGCGGCGACCAGGTGGTGCTGTCGCTCGCCGCCGGGGTGGCAACCTCGACCTACGAGGACGGGCTCGGCGCCATCCCGGTGGTGCGGGCGATGCCCAACACTCCGGCGCTGGTCGGCGAGGGGATCACCGGGCTCGCTCCCGGCCGCCACGCCGCCGACGAGCATCTCGCCAAGGCGGTGCGGGTGCTCGACGCGGTCGGTCGCGTCGAGGTGCTCGAGGAGGAGCTGCTCGACGCGGTGACCGCGGTCTCCGGCACCGGCCCCGCCTACGCCTTCCTGATGGCCGAGGCGCTGACCGAGGCGGCGATCCGCGAGGGTCTGCCGCGACGGGTCGCCGAACGCCTCGTCCATCAGACGCTGCGCGGCGCCGGCGCCCTGCTGATCGAGACCGACAAGGGGCCGCGCGAGCTGCGCCACCAGGTGACCTCGCCGGGCGGCACCACCGCCGCCGCCATGCACGTTCTCGAGGGGAGCGGCTTCCGCGCCCTGCTCGAGGACGCCGTGCGGGCCGCGGCCCGTCGATCGCGCGAGCTCGGCGCGCTCGACGACTGACGGCCGCCGGCGGTGCGGCCGGGGCGCTGTAGACTCGGCTCACATCACAGCCAGATTCTCCGCGCGGAGTGCTGCGGGCGCGGTCGCTTCACGCGGCGAGCAAGGAGGTCGCATGTCCGTTCGATGGCGAAGCGCCGCCCGACCCGTCCTCGCGATGCCGTTCATCGTCGTCGTCTCCTGCGCGCTGGGCGCGGGCCAGGCCGCGGCCGACGGACTGCGCGCGGATCTTCGCCTCCACTGCCTCGGCGCCAGCTTGACCGGGCCTGCCGAGATCCTCTTCTGGCGGGTCGAGCTCACCGAGCTCCACGCGGACGAGGTCGGCGGCTTCTGGCGCACCGGCGAGGCCTACGATCGATGGATCCCGGCCGCCCACTATCTGTGCTCGCCGGCGACGCCGACCGTCAGCATTCGATTCGACCTCGGGAAGCTTCCGGCGGGGACCTACTCGATGGCGATCACCGGTCTCGGACGTGGCGACCGGCCGGCCGCGCGGGCGCACGCGCCCGTGACGACGAGGGGCGTGAACTTCTGCAAGGCGGAGGTCAACCCCGCCGACACCACCTGCCTGCTCGATCACACCGAGGTCGCGCCGCTGGCCGTGATTCGGGTGGCGCCGCCTCCGTAGGCGCCCGAGAGCCGGGCAAGAACAAGGCGGCGGCCCGCAGGCCGCCGCCGGAACTGCTGGACTGTGGACGCTTCCGGCTACGGGACCGTGGCGCTCCAGGCGCTGGTGTCGCCCGATTCGAAGCCGTCCGAGAAGATGGTGCCGAGACAGCTCTCGTCGAGGCCGGGCGGCAGGTCGAACGCTTCGACCTCGTCACCGACGCCGATGCCGCCGGCATCGGCAGAGAAGCCCAGGCCGCGCTTGGCGAAGGCGACCCAGATCTCGCACTCGTTGGCGCCGCCGTTGTTGGCGACGTCGGCGGCGAGGATCGCGTCGCGCGCATCGACGAAGGTCGGGGAGCACGGCTGGAGCTTCATGCCGTCCATCACCAGCTGGATGGCGAGGTTGTTGCCGCCGGCGCCGGTGTAGAGGTTGTCGTCGAACCCGTCCCGCTCGACCAGCAGCCAGTACATCTCCCACAGCATCGCGTTCCAGATCTCGCCGACGCCGTGCGGGATGTTGGTCGCGCCGATGTCGGCGTAGGTCTGCGGGTTGACGGCCAGATCGGTGGTGTAGGGGAAGTTGCGGATGCCGGGCCCGTCGGCGGTCTCGAAGATCGAGTAGTTGCCGATGCCGCGGGGGGCGGTGCCGGAGTCGCTCGGATCGGGGGAGAGCACCAGCGTCCACCAGTCGCTCCACCCCTCGCCCGCCTGCTCGTCGTGGTTGAGGCAGTTGGTGTTGCCGGGCCCGCCGGTGAGACGGTTGGAGATCCCGTGCCCGTACTCGTGGGCGATGATGCCGTTGTCGAAGTCGCTGTCGCGATCCGGCGGCGGGCTGGGGTCGGGCGAGATCGTCCCGTTGACGCCCGGCAGGTTGGCGATGATGACGTCGCCGTCCTCCTGGCGGATCATCCCCGACGGGATGTTGATGTTGGGATCGTTGCCGCCGAGGGTGATCGGGTTGCCGCCGGTGATCTTCTGGATCACCGCGGCGACCGCGCCGGCGTTCTGCGCGTTGTTGACCTTCTGGACGAAGGTGCAGTTGCCGCGGCGGATGAGGGCGATGTCGCCGGCGGTGACGGTGAACGGCTCGCAGCCGTCGTTGACGTCGGGGCCGACCCCGTCGTTGACGAAGGTGATCGGGCCGTTCTCACCGGTGGCGGTCGGCCCGAAGGCGGCACCGCTCATGATGAAGCTGTCGGTGATGTTGCCGGTGACGTCGAGGGTGTAGGGGAACGGGTAGAGCCACCGGAACATCTGCATCCGGGGGTCGATGCCGTCGGGCGGCGTCGCGAAGTTGGCGTTGTTGGTGCCGGAGCCGTCGAGGGCGTCCGCCTGCACCGGGTCGCCCTGCGCACCGCCGTTGCCGTAGTTGTTGGTCTGGAAGTTGCCCGACGCCTCGTCGAAACCGTAGTGGTACGTGATGTCGTGCATGATGTTGTTGTAGTAGAAGAGGTTGACGACCGACGCCTCCTTGTTCGTCCCACCCTCGGGATCGAGGCTCGGATCCCAGAACGGGTCGAACCTCAGGGTCGGTCCGCCGTCGAAGCGGACGTCGTCACCGCCGAAGTTGTTGTTGGCGTCGAGGTCGGTCTGTGCCTCGACGTTGTTGCCGACGGTCTCCGTCGACTCGGGGCCGTCGACGCCGTTGGTGTCGTGCCAGCCGAAGGGCGAGGCGATCGGATCGGCCGGGTCGATCACCGTCACCTGCATGCCGCCGGGGGTGTCGAGCGGGCTTTCGGCGGGCAGCGGCATGACGTCGTAGCACTCGTTGCAACCGAGCGTCTCGTTGTCGACCCAGTCGAACGTCTCGAGCAGCTCGCCGGTCTCGGCGTCGACGAAGGCGTCGTACCAGTGGAGGCCGCCGGGCACCGCGAGCACCATCTCCCACACCAGCCGCACCTCGCCACCGCGGGTCGGCAGGTACATCAGCCGGACCGGGATCTCGTCGGTCGACGCCAGCGGCGCCGAATAGGTGGCGTTGGCGGCCGGGCCGCCGGCGTTGTGGAGCAGATCCACCTCGCCGACCTCGAGCCCGAGAGCGGCGCCGGCGGCGCGGATCGCCTCGTCGGCGCCGAGCGCCGGGTTGAGCGCGTTGACGCGGGCCGCGAGACCGGCCTCGAAGCGGTTGCCGGCGAAGAACACCCGACCTTCGCGGTCGATGTTGACGTTGGCGTCGGCGTTGACCACCTCGACGCCGTCGAGGCGCTGGCGGACATAGACGTGAGTGACGCCGTTGTGGCGGCTCACGACCTCGTCGGTGACGACGAGATCGGAGAGATCGCGGGCTGAGAGGCCGAGCTCCGAGGCCGCGTCGACGAGATAGCGCAGGGCGATCTCGCGCGCGGTGTCGGTGGACGGCTCGGTGAGGAGGCCGGAGCGGACGGCGGCGGGGCGATCGGTGATCTCGGCGCCGGCGATGCCGCCGAGCGCAAGGA
>JBPEXA010000233.1:0-2500 GCA_052032135.1 Thermoanaerobaculia bacterium
TCGGGCTGCTCGAGATGCTGACCGACGAAGAGCTGCTGAAGACCGTCTTCTCGTACCTCAACCTCTGGCAGCACATGGAGGAGTTCGGGCGCGGCATCGTCGACACTCGGAGGGTCGTCTACTATCTGTCGACGACGGTCTTCTTCCTCTTCCTCTCGGCCCGCGCGCTGGCGGTGCGCAAGTGGCGATGAGCGATCCGGGATCGAGCCGCCGGCTGCGGCAGGCGTCGACCCTCGGCGCCGGCGTGCTGCTGGCGGCGGCGCTGCTGGTGCTGGTGAACTACTTCGGCTGGAAGTACCACCTGCGAGCCGACTGGACCGCCAGCGAGATCTACACTCTGTCGGAGAAGAGCACCAACGTCCTGGAGGCGCTCGCCGCCGACGTCGAAGCGGTGGTCTACATGGATCCGACCGACGAGCTCTACCGGCCGGTGATGGAGCTGCTCTCGCGCTACGAGGCGGCGTCGCCTCGGCTGACGATCCGCGAGATCGATCCGGCACGCAATCCGATCGAGGCGCAGGAGCTGGTCGCCAGGTACCAGATCGACGCCCTCAACGTCATCGTCTTCGACGGCGGCGGGCAGCAGCGGATCGTCGAGGCGGGGGACCTCGCCGAGTACGACTACAGCGGCATGCAGTTCGGTGAAGCCCCTCGCCTCGTCTCCTTCAACGGCGAGGAGCGTTTTACCAGCGTCCTGCTGGAGCTGACCGAGAGCGAGAAGCCGAAGGTGCTGTTCACCACCGGGCACGGCGAGCTCGAGCTCTCCGACTTCTCCCCGGCCGGCCTCTCCGGCGTCCAGGATCTGCTCGAGCGCGACAACTTCGAGGTCGAGTCGTGGTCGTCGCTCGGCGCCACCGAGGTGCCGGCGGGGACGAGGCTGATCGTCGTCGCCGGTCCGACCGGCAACTTCGTCCCCCCCGAGGTCGACCTGCTGGAGGCGTTCGTGAGCGACGGCGGACGTCTCCTGTTGCTGCTCGATCCGACGTTGAGCCCGGCGGGCGGTCTCGTCGACACCGGGCTCGAGCCGCTGCTCGAGCAGTTCGGCATCACCCTCGGCCGCGACATCGTCGTCGATCCGGCCAACCCGCTGCCGTTCTTCGGTCCCGAGACCATCGTCGTCGAGCGCTACGGCGCCCACCCGATCACCCGTTCCCTGGAGCAGGCGGGGCTGCCGGCGATCCTCTCGCTCGCCCGCTCGGTGCGCGCCGAAGAACAGCTCGACGGCTATCGCGCGGTCGAGCTGATCGAGACCAGCGACGCGGGATGGGGTGAGACCGACCTCGACGACCTCGGAGCCGTCGAGCTCGATGACGACGACGTCAGCGGCCCCGTGTCGCTCGGCGTGGCGCTCGAGGCGATCGACGACCCCCCCGCCGCGGACACCGTCGACGACGACCTCGCCGAGGGGGACGTCGACGTGACCGACGCCCCGGCGTCGCGGGAGCGGCTGGTGGTGATCGGCGACTCGACGCTCGCCACCAACGCGCAGCTGCGCAACATCGGCAACGTCACGCTGCTGTCGAGCGCGCTCAACTGGCTCGCCGAGCGCGACGAGCTGGTCGCGATTCCCCCCAAGACGCCGGAGAGCGTGCGGCTCACCCTCACGGCGGCGCAGATCCGCAAGATCTTCTGGTTCGTCGTGCTCGGGATGCCGGCGCTGGTGGTCGCGGTCGGCATCGCGATCCACCGCCGGCGCCGGAGCTGACGTCCCGTGCGACCTCGCACTCTCGCCATCCTCGCCGCCATCGTCGCGCTGCTCGGCGCCTTCGTCTGGTTCATCGAGCGCGATCTCCCCGGCAGCGACGAACGGCGAGAGGCGGCTCGGAGGCTGGTCACCGCCGACGCCGAGGCGGTGGTCGCCGTGGCGTGGCGCGCCGGCGGTTCGGAGGTCCGGCTGCAGAAGGTCGACGACGGATGGCGGCTGACCGCGCCGATCGACGCCCCCGCCGACGCGGCCGCCGTCGATCGGCTGCTGAGCGCCCTCACCGGGACGGTGAAGGAGCGGACGCTGGACGGCGGGACGGCGGCGGAGCTCGGTGTCGACGAGCCGCTCGCCGAGGTGACCTGGGAGACGGACGGAGGCTCGACCACCGTCGCGCTCGGCCCGCAGGTCCCGGCCTCCGATTCGAGGATCGCCGCCGGCTCGGGTGACGGCCCCTTCTGGGTGGTGTCGGGGGGGCTGCTCGAGGCGCTCGAACCGTCGGTCGACGCCTGGCGGAGCAAGGACGTCTGGCCCGGCCAGCCGGGGGAGGTCGCCCGGATCGTGCTCGAGGCGGGAGATCGCCGGACGGTGATCGCGCGATCGGGCGACGGCTACCGCCTCGAAGAGCCGATCGTCGATGCCGCGCACGGGGGCACCGTGTCGCGATTCCTCGGCGCGCTCGCCTCGCTGGAGGCGGTCGGCTTCCTCGACGGCGACCGATCGGCCGCCGAGCTCGGCTTCGAGCCGCCCGCCGCGGCCGCCGAGCTCGCGACCGCCGACGGCGCCGTCTGGCGGCTC
>JBPEXA010000234.1:0-1611 GCA_052032135.1 Thermoanaerobaculia bacterium
CGTCTCCCAGATCACCGTCGAGGCGTTCGGCGCCGAGGGCGGCAGCAGCGCAGCCGCCGGATTCGACGACGACAGCGGGGTCGAGTCCGCCGAGGCAGGGACGGGCGGTCTCGGCGGCTCGACCACCGCGACCGTCGAGGTCACCCCCGGCGAGACCCTGACGCTCGCCGTCGGCGGACGCGGGGGCGATGCCTCCGCGACGGTCGTCTTCGGCGACGCTGCTGCGCCGGCGCAGGTGTTGGCGACGGCGTCTCCCGGCGACGCCGGGTTCAACGGTGGCGGCTGCGGCGCCGCAGGAGCGGCGGCGACATCGACGGACTCCGGCGACACGGACTTCGACGGGGCGCTGTGCGAGGGCGAGGCCTCGGCGTCGAACTCCTACCCGGAGATCGCCGAGGCTGCGGCAGCGGCTGCGGCCAGCGGCGGTGGCGGCGGCGCAACGACGGTGCAGCGCGGAGCCGAGGTGCTCGTCGCTGCCGGTGGTGGCGGCGGCGCCGGTGGTGCGGTCATCCGCAACACGCCCGACGGCGAGCTCGACAAGACCACCGCGACCACCGATGGCGGCGACGGCGGCGGTGAGACCGGCGGCGACGGTGAGGCGTTCTCCGAGACCTCGCAGGCGGCGGGCGGCGGAACGCAGTCGGAGCGGGGCTACTCCGGCGCCGTCGACCCGAACGACGACCCGTCCCTGGCCCAGCAGGGCGAGTTGGCGATGAGCGGTGGCACGCTGCACGTGCTCTCGCTGGCCGGCGGCGGCGCGGGTGGTGGTTGGCACCCCGGCGGGGCGAGCCTCAGCGGCTCGAGCGGCGGTGGCGGGTCGAGCCATCCGATCACCGACACCGAGACCGGCGTCCGTGCCGGTGACGGCCTGCTCCGGATCTCCGGTGAAGCCGTCCCCGAGACGCCGGCCGAACCGGACGCGCCGAGCGCAGTCGACGCCGAGGCCGTCGAGGCACCCCGGCCCCAGTCCCCCACGGCGGCGCCGACCGTCGAGACCCCCACCTTCACCGGCTGACCGCCGGCACACACGAGAGGAATCCCCCTGATGATCCAGTCCACGTCAATCGGTCGCTCGCTGGCGACCATCGCACTCCTCGGTGTCGTCGCCGCCTGTGGCGACGACGACGATGCCGCCGAGGCACCGACGACCACCGCGGCGACCGACGAGCCTGCGGTCGTCGAGGTCACCGCCGTCGACTACGGCTACGAAGACCTACCGTCCACCGTCGAGGCGGGCACGCAGCTGTCGTTGGCCAACGCGTCGGCGAACGAGATCCACGAACTCGTCGCCTTCCGACTCGCGGACGACGAGACCCGCTCGATCGACGAGCTGGTCGCACTCCCGCCGGAGGAGCTACTCGGCCTCATCGGTCCCGAACCGGCGATGGTGCTCCTGGCCCCACCCGACGGCGAGCAGATCGCCGCCGTCGGCGACGGCACCGTGTCGGAGCCCGGGCGGTACGGCGTGATCTGCGTGATCCCGACCGGCGCCGACCCCGTCGAGTACCTCGAAGCGGCTGCCGAGTCCGAGGGCGGCCCACCCCAGGTCGACGGCGGACCGCCACACATCACCCAGGGCATGTTCGCCGAGTTCGTCGTCGAGTAGCCCTC
>JBPEXA010000235.1:0-1834 GCA_052032135.1 Thermoanaerobaculia bacterium
GAACTCCCTCCAGGCGAGCTCCCGCCGCGAGACCTCCGCGGGGTCCCTCACCTTGCCGAACTCCTGCACGTAGCGGTTGTGACGGCACAGCATCCGGAAGGCGTGGCGGGAGTCGGGGCGCTGCTCGGGCAGGCCGAGGATCTCGACGTCGTTGCCCACCTCGTGGTCCGGCTGGCCCCACTCGCTGTAGCCGCCGAAGATGGTGCCGAGCTTCTCGAGAGCGTTGCCGATCCGGTCCTGGCGGACCCGTCGCAGCACCTTGGTCAACAGCGGGAGGGTGACGTTGCGATGGAGGGTCGGCTCGGCGAGCGTCACCTTGACCCCCAGCTCTTCGCCCACGATGTCGGCGATCTCCCGGGAGGTGATCCGACGGTCGGTCGCCAGATGGATCCGGCGGCCGATCGCCCTCGGCGTCTTGAGCGCCGCCACGATCCCGGCGACCACGCGGTCGACGGGGATCAGGTTGATCTCGGCGGAGGGGTCGCCGGGGAACACGCAGGCGAGGCGTGCGAGCGCGGCCGCCTTCGAGCGATCCCGCCAGTTCCCCGAGCGGGCGGTCAGCGCCTCGCGGGCGCGTCCGAAGACGTTGACCGGCGCGTTGACCACCTTCGTATCGCCGCGGTTGTTGCCGGTCCTCAGCTCTCCGATGACGATCGCCGGGCAGAGCTGGACCACCCGCAGCTGCTTGTCGAGCATGAATCGCTCGGTGTCGATCGACGCCATCGCCTTGGTGAGCTCGTAGTAGTTGTTGTAGAAGTTGCGGGGGAAGACCACCTCGTCTTCGCGGGATCGATCCTTGGTCTGGCGCCCGTGGATGTAGGAGGTCTCGATCCCCAGATGGGCGACGAACGGGCTGCCGTCGTGGGTCTGGAGCCGATGCGAGAAGCGGAGCGCGTTCAGCGTGCCGAGGACGTTGGCGCGAAAGGAGCGCTCGTAGGGATCGTCGAAGGCGACGCTCGCCGCGCAGTGGATGACGTGGGTGAGGCTCCCGGCGAGGCGGTCGATCTCGCCCTCGTCGAGCCCCAGCATCGGCTGCTCGACGTCACCGGCGACGAAGCGGAACCTCGAGCGCAGGCCAGGTTCGGTGAGCCACAGCTCGTCGAGCAGCGCCTCTCCGCGAGCCGCCGGCGACACGGTTTCGACCACCTCGCCCGTCTGCCGGTCGCGAATCTCCTTGGGGCGGATGAGGACGACCACCTCGGCGATCTCCTCGTCGTGAGCGGCCTGCCAGAGGATCTCCTTGCCGACGAAGCCGGTGCCGCCGGTCAACAGCACCCGTAGGCGCAGACGGCCGTCGGCGGCGCGGCAGCGCTCGATCCGGTCGCGGCCCGACTCGCGCAGCTCCCACATCGTCTGCTGGATCTCGTCGGCGGTGTGCGGCGCCTTCTTGAAGCGGAAGTAGTACTCCTTCTCCTTGAGGCCGAAGAGCGCCTTGGAGATCCTCTCCGGATCGTCGGAGCCGATCATGCGGGCGAGGCGCTTGGCGGTGCGGTGGCCGAGCGCCCGCATCTCCTTCATGCGGGTGCGGGCCGCCTCCTCGTCGCCGGTCGCCTTGACCACCCGGCTCATCATGTAGCGCGCGTGGATGTCGACGATGTGGTAGTCGCGGTGCTTGTGGACGAGCAGCTGCTCGGGGCGGATCTCGTCGTCGAGGAGCTCGCCGGTGGCGAGACTGACCTTCTCGATGTAGCGCGACGGCGGCGCGACGTCGGTGATCGAGGATCCGTCGTTCATGCGTGCGATGGAGTCTACCGCCGCGCACTCCGGTCGTCAGCGGCTACAATCACCGACCGGCGGCGTGCGCCGCAGAGCCGACAGGATGCCGAGACTGCTA
>JBPEXA010000236.1:0-2300 GCA_052032135.1 Thermoanaerobaculia bacterium
CGGGCTACGGCTCGCCGGTGGTCGTCGAGCTCGGCGGGGAGCGGCAGCTGCTGCTCTTCCGGCGGGTCGGCGCCGAGGTCGTTTCGCTCTCGCTCGACGGCGACGTGCTGTGGCGGCATCCGACCGCCGGCCTGGCGATCATCGTCAGCCCCCTCTACCTGGAGCCGGGTCGGGTGTTCGTCGCCAGCGCCGACGACGCCTTCGGAGGCCTGATGCTCGCCGTCGACCGCACCGACGATGGGTACCGGGTGCGGGAGCTGTGGTCGCAGCGCCGGATGCGCAATCACTTCAACGGCTCGGTGGCGGTCGCCGGACACCTCTACGGCTTCGACAACGGCACGTTGCGCTGTCTCGACGCCGCCAGCGGAGCGTTCCGATGGGCACGGCGCGGTCTCGGCAAGGGGTCGCTGCTGGCGGCCGGGGAGCTGCTCTACGTCCTCGGCGACGACGGCACGCTGGTGGTCGGGAAGGCGACTCCGGACGGCTTCGAGGAGAAAGGTCGGGTGCAGGCGACGACCGGCCGCGCGTGGACCGCCCCCAGCCTCGCGTCGGGTCGCCTCTACGTCCGCGACTTCGACGAGATCGTCGCCTTCGACGTGCGCGCCGACCCGGGCAGGGGTGGCGCTCGATGAGGATTCTCGGAGTGCTGGCGGCTTGCGCGCTGTCCGTCGCACCGCCGGCCGGCGGGTCGACGGTCGCGCCGATGACGCTCGACGCGGTGGTGGCGGCGCACCTCGAGGCGCGGGGAGGCGCCGAGCGTTGGCGGCAGGTGCAGTCGCTGCGGGCGGTCGGCACCTACGCCGCGTTCAGCCTGCGCGGGCCGTTCGAGCTGGTGCGCCAGCGCGACGACCGCTACCGACTCGACTTCGTGCTGCTCGAGGCGCCTGCGGTCCGCGCTCGGGACGCCGAGGGGGTCTGGTGGCAGCACAAGCTGCTGCAGCCGACGCCGGCGCGGCTCGAGGAGGGGCCGTATCTCGAGCAGCTGCGACGGGAGTCCTGGTTCGGTCCGCTCCTGCTCGATCCCCAGCGCCGGGGCGTCGCCGTCACCTACGACGGCGTCGCGGAGCTGGAAGGGACGCCGTGCCATCGGCTGACGCTGACGCTGCCCGATGGTCGGATCGAGACCTGGTGGCTCGACGGTGCCACACTGCTCGAGGTGGCGATCGACGGCTCGGTGCACGATTTCACCCAGAGCGGCACGGCGGTCGAGCAGCGCATCTTCTTCGACGACTTCCGCGAGGTCGACGGCCTCGTCCTGCCACATCGGATCGACTTCGAGTTCGGTCACCGGTTGGAGAGCATGATCGTCGACCGCTACGAGATCGACCCGGTGCTCGATCCCGGCCGCTTCTCGCTCCCCATCGCCGCCGCGCCCGGCGACTGATCGACCGACGCCAGAAGGCGGGGACGCTCGCCGTCTGACTCGGCGTGGGCGCACTCCGCCGTCCGATCGAAGTCACCCCCTCGCTGGCTGCGGCCGTCGGTCTGTTGGCCGGAGTGGTGGCCGCCCGCGGGTGGCCGATCCGATCGACGCTCGCCGCGGCGGCGCTGGCGACGCTCGCCCTCGGGCTGCGGGCGCCACGGTGTCGCTGGCTGCTCGTCGCCGCCGCCGTCGGTCTGCTGGCGGGGTGGCGCGTCGAGCCGGGGCCGTCCCTCGCCTCCGGGTCGGTGGTGACCGCGGTGATCGAGCGGGTCGGCAGCTGGCGGAGCGACGGCCATCGCTGGTCGGGCGCCGCCACCCTCCGGCGCATCGAGCGGGGGGGCGTGGTGAGCGACGGTCGCTGGCCGATCGTCGCCGCCCTGCCCGTCGAAGCTGCCACCGACGCCCGCCGGCTCGTCGTGCGGGGTCGGCTGCGACCCGCGGCCGTCGCCGCCAACCGACCGCCGCCCGCGCGCGCCCGCTGGCGCCTGACCAGTCCGAGCCGGCGTCTCGTCGACCCGTTGCCGGCTCGCGCCGGCGTCGCCGGCCACCTCGCGAGAGCGCGGGAATGGGTCGGGGACCGGCTCGAGCGCGCGGGAGGTGACGGGGTCGCGGCCCAGCTCACCCGAGCGCTCGTGCTGGGCGAGGCCGACGATCTCCCCGACGGGTGGATTCGAGCCCTGCGAGCCGCCGGACTCGGCCATCTCCTGGCGCTCTCGGGACTCCACCTCGGTATCGTCGTCGCGCTCGCCTCCCGCTGCCGGCCGCGCCGCGACCGCCGTGGCTCGTTGCTCGCGGTGCTCGTCGCCTGCGGCGGCTACCTCTGCCTCGCGGGCGCGCGATCGAGCCTGCAGCGAGCGGGGTGGATGGTCGCCGCAGC
>JBPEXA010000237.1:0-17986 GCA_052032135.1 Thermoanaerobaculia bacterium
GACCCGCCCCTCGAGGTAGCGCGCCGCCTCCTGCTGCAGCTCGAGATCGAGCGTCAGGTCGAGCCGGCGGCCGGCGGCCGCCGCCCGGCGGCCGTGCTCCTGCCGCACGCGACCGAAGGTGTCGACCACCAGCTCCCGCTCGCCGTCGCGCCCGCGCAGCGAGAGGTCGAACACTCTCTCGACCCCCTTGCGACCCACCAGATCTCCCGGCTGATAGCCGGCGCCCGGCCGCGTCAGGTCCGCCTCGGTCGCCTCCCCCAGATAACCGAGGAGATGAGCGGTGATCGCCCCCTGCCGGTAGACGCGAAGGTGCTCGATCTCGATGTCGAATTCGGGGTACTCGAGCTCGGCGACCCCGATTCGGGCGACCTCGGCGAGCGTCAGGTTCTCCGCCAGCAGCACCGGCGTGTAGCGTGACGTCGTCGCCTCGCGCTCGAGGGCCGCCTCGAGCTCCGATCGCTCCCGGCCGAGCGTCGAGGCGGCGAACTCGACGGCGCGATCGACGTCGTCCGTGAGGCTGCGATCGAGCAGCAGGTTGTAGCTCGCGACGTTGTCGACCAGCAGCCGGCCGTCGCGGTCGTAGATCAACCCGCGCGGAGCCCGGAGCGGGACCCTGCGCAGGCGGTTGTTGTCGGAAAGGTCGCGGTAGTAGTCGCCGCGCACCACCTGGACCCGCCAGTAGGCGGTCCCGATCACCACCAGGACGAGCATGAACAGCACCTGGAGTCGAGGCACCCTCGACACCAGATCGTCGCGCTGCTCTCGGACCTTCCTCATCGCTCGAGGCGGATCCTCGACCGCCGGGTGCGGCGCCAGAGGTCGACGCGGGTGGCGAAGTGCTCGTTCATGGCGAAAAGCGACGCTCCCAGCACGCCGCTCGAGGCGGCGCGGGCAACCCACCAGGTGTAGTGCGGTAGATCGGGCAGCCCGGAGACCAGCGCGCCGACCGCGGTGACCAGTACCTGCTGCGCGATCGACGCCACGGCGAACAGCAGCCCGGCGCTTGCCGCGCGCTGGATGACGAGTCGCTGCACGGCGAAGGCGGTGCCGTAGCAGACGATCGTATCAACGAGCCCGAAGAGGCCGAACGGCGAGCCGGTGACCGCGTCGGTCACCCAGCCGGCCAGCAGGCCGCCGAGCAGACCGCGCAGGGTGTGGCCGTCGAGAGCGTGAAAGACCGCCACCACCAGCAGCAGGTCGAAGGCGAGCGACCACCACCCGATCCATCGCACCGCGACCAGGTGCACCAGCAGGGCCGCCAGCAGACCGCCGAAGAACTTGAGCCAGCGCTTCACCCGGCGTCTTCCGGCGCCGCCGGCTCGCCGACCTCGGGCCGCGGCGGCGGATCCATCACGTAGGCGTGGTCGACGGTGGAAAAGGCGACCGCCGGCTCGAGCGTCACCTCGTAGAAGAGCTCGCTGCCGGGACTCACGCTGACGACGGTGCCGACCGGAATCCCCCGGGGGTAGACGCCGTCGATGCCGGCGGTGACGATCCGGTCGCCGACCACCAGGTCCGACTGCAGCGGGATGAAGTCGAGGCGCAGGCCGTCGCCCGCTCCCCGCACCACCCCCTGCCGTCGGGTCCGCTCGACCATCACCCCCACGGCTGCCGCCCGATCGGTGATCAGCTGCACCTTGGCGTAGGGGCCGCTGGTCAGCATCACCCGTCCGACCAGGCCGTCGGCGGTGACGACCGGCTGGTGGACCTCGATCCCGCCCTCGCCCACCCGCAGCCAGATCGCCTTGAGCCACGCCTCGCGATCGAAGAACACGACATCGGCGACCCGCGCCACCGTCGCGTTGCTGCCGACGTAGTCGAGCGCCGCCGTCAGCCGTTCGAGATCGCGCTCGACCCCGAATCGCTGCACCGCCTCCCGCCGCAGCCGCTCGTTCTCGCTCCGCAGCCGTTCGTTCTCGGCCAGCAGCCGACGCCTCGTGGTCCACCGCATCGCCGTCGCGGCCACGCCGTCGGCGACCGTGTCGACGCCGTTGCCGAGCACCGCCGCGATCCGCATGAGGCCGCCGCCGAGCATCGTCGACTCTCCCCCCTCGCCCGGCACCTGGACCGCCAGCAACAACATCTGTGACGCGATGACCAGGACCAGCAGCCAGAGCGTCCGTCGCTCAGACATGCGCTCCCTCTGCCACCGGATGATCTCCGACTACCGGATCGAGACCTTGCGCAACAGGCCGATGTCTTCGAGCACCTTGCCGGTGCCGAGCACCACCGAGGAGAGCGGATCCTCGGCGAGGACCACCGGCAGACCGGTCTCGTTGCGCAGCCGCTGGTCGAGACCGCGCAGCAGCGCTCCGCCCCCCGACAGCACGATCCCCTTGTCCATGATGTCGGCGGAGAGCTCCGGAGGGGTTCGCTCGAGGGCCATCTTCACCGCCTCGACGATGGTCGACACCGGCTCGGCGAGCGCCTCGCGAATCTCCTCGTCGGTGGTCGGCAGCGTCTTGGGGACCCCCTCGACGAGATCGCGACCCTTGATCTCGACCTGGATCTCCTCCTTGAGCGGGTACGCCGACCCGACTTCCATCTTCACCCGCTCGGCGGTCCGCTCGCCGATCAGCAGGCTGTACTTGCGCTTGAGGTACTGGATGATCGCGTCGTCCATCTCGTTGCCGGCGATGCGGACCGACCGCGAGTAGACGGTGCCGGCGAGGGAGATGACGGCGACGTCGGTGGTGCCGCCACCGATGTCGACGATCATGTTGCCGGACGGCTCGGTGATCGGCAGCCCGGCGCCGATCGCCGCCATCATCGCCTGCTCGACCAGGAACACCTCGGAGGCTCCGGCGCGCATCGCGGAGTCCTTGACCGCGCGCTTCTCCACCTGGGTGATCTCGGACGGCACGCCGATGACGATCCGCGGGTGGACGTACATCTTGCGACCGTGTGCCTTCTTGATGAAGTACTCGAGCATTCTCTCGGTCACTTCGAAGTCGGCGATCACGCCATCCTTCATCGGCCGCACCGACTTGATGTTGCCCGGCGTCCGCCCCAGCATCTCCTTCGCTTCGCTGCCGACCGCCTCGATGCGGTTGGTGAGGCTGTTGATGACCACCACCGAGGGCTCACGGACCACGATCCCCTTGTTGCGGGCGTAGACCAGCGTGTTGGCGGTACCGAGGTCGATCGCCAGATCGTTGGAGAACTGACGGAAGAGCTTCGCGAAGGGCATGTCAGATCGCTCCGGACGCGGCGGCCGCCGCCGGCGCCTGCTCGGACTCGAGCTCGACGTCGGCCTCGGTCTCGACTCTCAGGTCGGACGGGGCGGGACGGACCTTGAACCGCCGCGGGGTGCTCCACGGACCGATCACCCCTTCGCGACCGATCGCCGCGACCCGCCAGACGAAGGTGCCGTCTCCGAGCAGCCCGAGCCGAGCCCAGGTGGTCTCACGGTCGTCGATGTCGATGATGTTGCGGGCAAACAGGCGATTGCGCGCCACCTGCAGCGCGTACCGCCGCGCCCCCGGCACCGGCTGCCAGCTGAGCATCAGCTCCTCGTCGACCCCCAGTCGGAGCTCCAGGTTGTCGTTGGGGTCGAGCTGCAACGGCGCCGCCGGCAGGCTGCGCTTCTCCGACAGCGCGGTGCCGGTCTGCACCACCTGCTCGAGCTTGCGCAGGCTCCGGCGCTGCCCTCCTGAGGAGGCGACCTGCATCGATCCGCTGTAGGCGGCGAAGCGGCCGACCCTGCGGCTGCCGTCGTAGGCGACCAGCGCGCTCGAATCCTCGTCGACCTCCGCTTCCGCATCGGGCGTGGTGACCGTGCTCGCCGCCTTGGCGGTGCTCAGATTCACCCAACCGTGGTTGAGGGCGATCGAGCGCTGCGGTTTGCCGCCGGCGAGGCCGGTCGAACGGCCGACCAGGATCACCGTGTCCTCGCGCACGGTGTAGACCGTGCCGTCGACCCCCATGATCTCGGCCGAGGCGCCGTCGGTGGTCTTCACGTAGTCGCCGGCGTAGAGGACGCCGCGGCTGAAGGCGCGCTGCCATTCACCACGCTCGCCCCGCCGGAACTCGACCCCGTTGGTCACCGAGATGAACTGCGCCTGGCCGTTGGTCTCCGCCCGCTCGAGCCCGCGGAGCACCGTCGCCAGCAGCAGCCGGCCCCGCTCGGCGCTGCGCAGGGCAGGCTCCCATCGCGAATCGACGGCGTACTCCTCGGCGGTCTGCAGGCTGGCGCGCGCGGAGGCCACCTCGTCGGCGTAGTCGGCGTACTCGGTCAGCGTCTGGTGATCTCGGACGCTGCGCTGCAGGGCGTGCGCCTCGTGCAGGACACGACGGTATTTGCCGCGCTGGTAGCGCTCCTCGATCTCGTCCCACCCCTTCCAGACGGCGAAGACACCGACCACCACCGACACCAGGATCAAGGTGCCGCGGATGGTGTCGACGTCGATCTGATACCAGTCTCTCTGCCAGCGCTGTCGGGCTCGACGGGCCACGAAAAACCCCCTTCGCCAAGGTGCGGCAATATAGCACAACGCCTTGATTCATCGATATTTGCGGCGCAACGGCCCGCCTGCCGCGGCGGTTGCCCGTGGCGAGCCTCGCCTGCTAGAGTTCATCCCCTTCCGCGCCGCTCCGAGCGCCCTCCCACCAGGAGTTCCCATCATGCTGAAAGTGTTTCGAGACAACCTCAAGTACCTGAGCTGGGTGCTGTGGGGGGTGATCCTCGTCTTCGTGCTGTTCGCCTTCACCGACTTCGGCTCGCAGTCGATCGGCGGCACCGCCCCGAACACCGCCGCCGCCGTGGTCGGCGATCACGAGATCTCGTACGAGGAGTTCCAGAACGCCTATCGGCAGGTCGAGACCCAGTATCGCGAGGCGTACGGCCAGCAGTTCTCGCGCGAGCTCGCCAACCAGCTCGGGCTGCCGTTCCAGGTGCTGAACCAGCTGGTCGATCAGCGGCTGCTCCTGGCCGAGGCCGAGCGGATCGGCCTCGAGGTCACCGACCAGGAGCTGCAGGAGGCGATCATCGGCTTTCCGGTCTTCCAGGAGAACGGAGCGTTCATCGGCGAGGAGGCCTACCGCGAGTTCCTCAACAGCCGGCGCATGCGGGTGGCCGACTTCGAGGCCTCCCTGCGCATGGACCTCGCCACCCAGAAGATGCGCGAGGTGCTCGCCGGCACCGTCTACGTCGCCGCGAGCGAGGTCGAGCAGGCCTATCGCGAGACCGCCGAGACCGCCAGCATCCGGTTGCTGCGCCTGCCGGCGGCCCGCTTCGCCTCCGAGGTGACGGTGGACGAGGCCGCCCTGGCCGCCTACTTCGACGACCATCGTGAGACGTATCGGCTACCGGAACGGCGGGTCGTCGACTACCTGATCGTCGACTCCGGCGCCCTCGCCGGGCAGGTGACGATCACCGACGAGCAGGTGCGCGCCGACTACGACGCCAACCGCTCCGACTTCGAGCGGGAGGAGCAGGTGAAGGCGCGCCACGTCCTGCTGCGCACCGGCGCCGAACGGACCGTCGAGGCGGCGCGGGAAGAGATCGCCGCCATCCGCGCGCGGATCGAAGCGGGCGAGGACTTCGCGGCGCTCGCCGCCGACCTCTCCGACGATCCGGGAAGTCGTGACAAGGGGGGCGACCTCGGCTTCTTCGGTCGCGGCGCGATGGTCCCCCCTTTCGAGGAGGCGGCCTTCGGCGCCGAGCTCGGTGAGCTGGTGGGCCCGGTCGAGTCGGGCTTCGGCGTGCACCTGATCCAGGTCCAGGCGCGCCGTCCCGGCGGGGTCCAGCCGCTCGAGGAGGTCGAGGCGGGGATCCGCTCGCGGCTGGTCGCCGAGCGCACCGAGGCGCTCGCCGAGCAGCGGGCGCGCGAGCTCGCCGACCGGTTGCGCGGCGGCGCCCGCGACGCCGCGGATCTCGAGGCGCTCGCGGCGGAGCAGGAGGCGGTCAGCTACGCCGCCACCGCCCCCTTCGGCCGCGAGGACAACGTCGCCGGAATCGGGCGCGGCACCGACTTCACGGTGCGCGCCTTCGAGATGGAGGCCGGTGACGTCGGCGAGCCGGTCCGCATCTCTCGTGGGTGGGCGGTTCCGGTGCTGCGCTCGATCGAGGAGCCGCGGCTGCCCGAGCTCGACGAGGTGCGAGCGGCGGTCACCGCCGACGTGCGTGCGAATCGTCAGCTCGAGGCCGCCCGCCAGCGCCTGGAAGCGGCCAAGCTCGGCGCCGACTCGCTCGACGAGCTGGCGGCCGAGCTCGAGACGACCGTCGAGGAGGCGGGCCCCTTCGGCCTCCGCGGGTCGGTCGGCCCGTTGGGACGGGCTCCCGAGGTGGCCCGGCGGGCGCTCGAGCTCGAGGTCGGCGAGATGAGCCCGGCGATCGAGCGCGACGGCGAGGTGGTGGTGTTCGAGGTCACCGAGCGCACCCGCTTCGATCCCGTCGACTTCGAGGGCGAGAAGGCCACCGTCCGCCAGCGCCTCGAGGACCAGCGCGCCGCCGAGCTGCTGCAGAGCCTGCTCACCCAGCGGCGGGACGAGCTCGGCGTCACCTACGATCCGCAGGTGTTCGAGGTCTTCGGCCAGAGCACGGCCGGCGCGTCCTGACCGTGAGCCGCGAGACCCCCCGCGACCGCCGGCCGCTCGATCCGTCGACGCGCGCCGTGCACGCCGGGGAGCGGCAGGAGACGCCGTACGATCCGGTGGCGCTGCCGGTCTTCCAGACCGCACCCTTCCGGTTCCCGACCGCCGCCGATCTCGACCGCGGCTTCCATCATCCCGACCAGCGGGGCCTCTACTCCCGCTACGCCAACCCCAACGTGCAGGCGGTCGAGGAGAAGCTCGCCGCCCTCGAGGGGGCGGAGGCGGCCGTCGCCTTCAGCTCCGGCATGGCGGCGATCAGCGGGGTGCTCTCGACGCTGCTGCGCTCCGGCGACCGGCTGCTGGTGGCCTCCGACATCTATGGCGGCACTTCGGGCTGGCTCGACTGGCTCGTCGAGCGGCACCCCGAGATCGGCGTCGACCGGACGCCACTCGACGAGGTGGTCGACACCGTCGCCGCCGGCCCTCGCGAAGGGACCCGCCTCGTCTACCTGGAGACGCCGACCAACCCGCTGCTGCGCTGCTGCGACCTGACGCGGGTCGGAGAGGTCTGCGCCGACCGCGACCTGCCGTGGATGGTCGACAACACCTTCGCCACCCCGATCCTCCAGCGCCCGCTCGACCACGGCGCCACCTGGGTGGTCCACAGCGCCACCAAGTACCTCGGCGGCCACAGCGACGTCATCGCGGGCATCGTCGCCGGGCCCGCCGACGGCTGCGAGGCCGTGCGCCGCACCCTGCGGCTGGTGGGAGGGTGCCTCGACCCCCACGCCGCCTACCTGCTCGCCCGCGGCATGAAGACCCTCGCCCTGCGGGTCGAGCGGCAGTCGCAGACCGCCGCGCGACTCGCCCGCCGGCTCGCCGATCACCCCGCCGTCGCCCGCGTCTACTATCCGGGCGACGACCCGATCGCCGGTCGGCAGATGAGCGCCGGCGGCGGCATGCTCTCGTTCGAGATCGAGGGCGGGCTCGAGGCCGCCAACGCCTTCCTCGACCGGCTGCAGCTGATCACCATCATGCCGAGCCTGGGCGGTGTCGAGACCGGCGCCGTCCTGCCGGCGATCACCTCCCACAAGGCGCTCTCCGCCGCCGAGCGCAGCGCCCTGGGGATCGCCGACGGCCTGGTGCGGCTGTCGATCGGCATCGAAGCGGCAGACGACCTCGAGACCGACCTCGTCCGCGCCCTCGGCTGAGCCGACTACAATCCGGTCTCGATGATCGGCTTCCTGAAGGGTCGGCTGCACGCCGCCTCGCCGGAGATGGTGGTGCTCGACGTCCACGGCGTCGGTTACCTCGTCCGCATCCCGCTGTCGACCTACTACGAGGTCGAGAGGGCGAGCGGCGACGAGCTCGCCCTCCACATCCACACCCACGTGCGGGAGGACGCGATCGAGCTCTACGGCTTCTCGACCCTGCGCGAGCAGCAGCTCTTCGAGCGGCTGATCGCGGTCTCCGGCATCGGCCCGCGCCTCGCTCGCGTGATCCTCTCCGGGATGGCCCCCGACGATCTGCTGGCGGCGCTCGCCGACGGCGACACGGTGCGGCTGGCGACGATCCCGGGGATCGGCAAGAAGACCGCAGAGCGCATGGTCCTCGAGCTGCGCGACAGGATGCAGGAGCTCGCCGCCGAGCTGCCGCAGCGCGCGACGGTGACGGCGGACGAGGACCTGGTGGTGGCCCTCGTCAACCTCGGCTACAAGGAGAAGGCGTCGCGTCGGGCGGTCGCCGAGACGCAGGAGGAACATCCGGAGCTCGCCGTCCCCGAGCTGCTGCGGCTCGCGCTGCAGCGACTCTCGCGCATCTAGTCACCGGTCGGGTGGCCGTGCCCCGGACGCGAACTGTCGTGCGCGGCGCTGCCGGTCGTCGAGCCTGGCCACCGAAACCGCTGCAGAGCGATCGGCACCGCCTCGACGGCGCCTTCGACGATGCGGTAGCCGGCGTCGAGCTCGAGGCCCTCGAACGACTGTCGCTCGCCGCTGGCGGGCCACCAGATGTCGACGCGATGAATCGCCAGCGCGTCACCGAGCCCGATCTCCTGGCGAGCGGGTGAGCCGCCGAAGCTGCTCACCGAACCGACGGCCCGGTGGATCTCTCTCTGGCCCGCCGGGGTGCGAACGGAGACCGTGACCCGAGCTCCGTAGGCTCTCCGGTTGGAGGTCGTCCCCTCCAGCTCGAGGACCAGGGAACGGCCACCCCCGCCGGGGTTGACGAACAGCGCGTTCGGAAAATCGTCGCCTGGGTAGAAGCCTCCGAGCTGGTGGTAGATGTCCTGGTCGCCATCGCCATCGAAGTCGGCGAAGGCGACGCCGTGCCCCTTCTGGAGATGTCCGAGCCCCGCCGACCTGGTGACGTCCTCGAAGCGCCGGCCGCCGACGTTGCGGAGCATGACGTTCGGCACCAGGGTCTCGAACCCGGGGTCACCCGTCGTCAGATAGATGTCGAGCCAGCCGTCGTTGTCGATGTCGCCGAAGTTGGCGCCCATCGGCAGGTAGGCGTGGTGGAGGCCTGCAGCGTCGGTCACGTCGCTGAAGGTGCCGTCGCGGTTGTTGCGGTACAACCGAGGTGGAGGAGCGCGGAAGGGCGCCCCCACGAGGTCCGCCGCGACATCGGCGACGGTCGCTAGATACGCCGCGGCGAACAGGTCGAGCCAGCCGTCGTTGTCGTAGTCGAAGAACCAGGTCGCGAAGCTGCGTCGCTCCGGCCGGGTCACCTGCAGCTCGACCGCCACGTCGGTGAAGGTGAGGTCGCCGTTGTTGCGATAGAGCCGGTTCGGCCCGACGTTCGACACGTAGAGGTCGACGTCGCCGTCGTTGTCGTAGTCGCCGACGGCAACCCCCTTGCCGTAGCGGTCGTTGGTCACGCCTGCCTGGCGGGCGACGTCGGTGAAGGTGCCGTCGCCGTTGTTGCGAAACAGCTGTGCCGGGTAGTCCCGCCCCTCCTCCGGTCGCGACTCGTTGGCCACGAAGAGATCGAGATCGCCGTCGTTGTCGAAGTCGGCCCACGCCGCCGCCTGGGTCGGGTAGGCAGGCTCGGCGATACCGGCCGCATGGGTGACGTCGACGAAGGTGCCGTCCTCGCGCTGGCGCAACAACGAGTTTCTGATCCGGCCGTCCTCCAACAGCCAGGCGCCTCGCAGGACGAGGAGGTCGACGAGACCGTCATCGTCGTAGTCGGTACCGACGAGATTGAGACCTCCCAGCTGGTCATCGGTGCGGCTGCGCGTCGAGACATCCTCGAAGGTGCCGTCGCCGGCGCTGCGGAAATGGAGCAGCGGACCTTCCGGATCGAAGGTCGACGTCACGATGTCGAGCCGCCCGTCGCGATCGAAGTCGTCGACGACCACGCCGCCGCAGTTGTTGACAGCGGCGACACCCGCAGCCGGGGCCACGTCGACGAATCGGCCGACCGCCTCCCGAGCCGGCAACGGTAGCGGCGGCAGTCGATACCGCGGCTCGACCCCCTCGGGGTAGTCGCCGATCGCCATGCTGAGGATGTTGAGAATCCATCGCGACGTGACGTCGTAGGGAAAGAACCGCAGAAACAGCAGGTAGGCCGACCGGGCGGTCCGCGCCGGTTCGCGGTGCCGGTGGACGCCGCCGCCCGCAAGGGGGAACAGGCAACGGTCGGGACTCGAGCCGAGCACGCAGTTCTGTCGCTCGGCGATGCGCAGGTAGACGATCCCCCGCGTCCGCGCCAGCTGCGCTCGCAATCGACGGGGCGTCTCGGTATCGACCAGCTCGTCGCACGCGTCGAGCAGCTCGACCGCCGCTTCGAGCTCGCCGAACTGGGTGCGATGGACGGCGAGCTGCAACAGCGCCTCGATCCTCTGATCGTCGGGGAGGTCGCCCTGCAAAGTCTCGACGAGCCGCTCGACCGGCCGGTACCCCAGATACTTGTTGTCACTGGCGTGCAGCTCGCGTGCGATCGCCTCGAACTCGGGCCGGCGCGCTTCCGCGGCCGTCGCCGCCTCCGCGGCGAACGCGATGAGCAGCGTCAGCGTGAGCCGCGTCACGGGCCCGCCGACTCGAGCCTTCGTCGCAGCTCGTCCCGCCGGCGGACAACCTCCGGCAGCTCGGGATTGATCGCCAGCGCCCGCTCGAAGGCGTCGATCGCACCTCGGAGGTCGCCGAGCTCGGAGAGCGTCCCGCCGAGGATCGTCCACGTCTGCAGGTCCCGGGGCTCGACCTCGACGATGCGCTCCATGTACTGGACCGCGTCGGCGTTCGAGGGCGCCCTCGCCATCTCCCGCCGCAACAGGTGGAGCAGCGCCCCCTTCGCCTCACCGTGATCGGGAGCCAACGCGAGAGCACGCTCGAACTCCGCCAGCGCCTCCGGTACGCGATCGAGCCGCATCAGGATCGCACCGAGCACATGGTGATCGTCCGGGTGCTCGCCCCCCATCTCCATCACCTGCCGCAGGTGCCTCTCCGCCTCCTGGAAGCGGCCGGCCCGGTACAGCAGCAGTGAGCGCGGGCGCAAGAAGTCGATGTTCGTCGGGTTGAGCTCGACGGCGCGGTCGTACGCCGCGAGCGCCTCCGGTAGCCGTCCCTCGAGCATCAGCGCCCGGCCGAGGGCTCCGTGGGCTCCGTAGTGGTCGGGATGGTCGCGCAGAAACTGCTCCAGCGCCTCGATCGCCTCCTCGAGTCGACCGGCGTTGAGCAGCTCGACAGCCTGCCGGTAATCGCTCTGCAGCCCCGTCTCGAGGCTCAGCACCTCCGCCCTCAGCGGGTCGGGGTCGAGAGGCCCCTGACGCCCCGAACGCGCCAGTTCGAGCTGTTCCGCCGCCTTGTCCAGTTCCCCCGACTCACGGAACGCGAGGCCGAGGGCGTAGTGGATCGAGGCCGCTCCGGGCGCCAGCTCGAGGGCGGCCCGGTAGGACTCGATCGCACCGTCGAGGTCGCCGCTCGCGGCGCGCGCGCGGCCCAGGCCGAGGTGGGCTCCGGCGTGTCCAGCGTCCCGCTCGAGGGCGTCCTCGAATGCCGCCCGCGCTCCGGCAGCATCTCCCCGCTCGAGGAGCAGCTCACCGAGCTGTACGTGGGCCGGCAGGTAGTCCGGCTCCAGCTCGAGGGCGGTCCGCACGCCGCCCATCGCGGCCTCCGAATTGCCCAGCAGCAGCTCGGCTCGAGCGAGAAGGTAGTGCCAACGGAAGTCCTCCGGTGCCAGCAACGTCGCCCTCAGGTACGCGATGCGGGCACTCTCAGGGTAGCGCGACACCTCGTAGAGCATGCCGAGGCGACCGTTGGCGGCGGCGTCCCGCGGCCGCCGCTCCACCGCCTCCAGCGCCGCCTCGATGCGCGCGCGCATCGCAGGTTCGGGGTTGTCGCCGCCGACTTCGATGAGGGGCGGCAGCTCGACCGCTCCCCGCTCGGTCTCGCCACAGGACCACAGCAGCGAGAGCAGACAGCAGGTGGCGACACCCCGCGCGGGCCAGCTCATGACACCGGGGCTCCGGGAGGCGACAGGGCGACGACCTTGCGAGCGGGCAGGTCGGCCCAGCGCTGTCGGATGCCGCCCGGCCAGGCGATCTCGATCGATCGCAGACTCTCCTCGTCGCCGAGGCCGAGGTGCACCGTCGGCGGTCCGGACGAGGCGTAGCTGCCGTCGGTGCGAAACGTCCCCGACCCCCGTGTCGTCACCGCGTCGAGCGCCATCGACGCGCCGATGCTGGCACCGCCGGCGGTTCCCGGCGCCGGGCGCACCTCGATCCAGTTGCGGCGGTGACCGACGCGGTTCTCCACGACCCTCAGCGGTCCGTCGTTGTTGGAGACGACGAGGTCGCGATCTCCATCGAGATCGAGGTCCCCGGCGACCAGGCCGCGGCTCGACTCGCGCACCGCGAACGGCTCGCCCGCCGTCGCCGACGCGTCGTCGAAACCGCCATCGCGTGCCCGGTAGAGCGTGTTCGGCATCTTGTACGGCCAGGGGTCGTCGAGCTCGGTCTCGAGCATCGCCACCGAGCCGTTGGCGACCAGCAGATCACCTGAGCCGTCGTGATCGTAGTCGAAGAACGCGACTCCGAACCCGGTCCACGGCCGGCTCGGTGCGCCGAGCCCGTGCTCGGTCGTGCGATCGTCGAACAAGCCGTCACCACGGTTCTCGTACAGCGTGTTCGTCTCGCCGATCAGGTGGGTGATGAAGAGGTCCTCGTCGAGGTCGTGATCGATGTCGGCGGCCACGATGCCCATCCCCGCCTCCGCAGCCCCGCTCGCATTGAGAGCGACTCCGGCGAGCAGCCCCCGCTCCTCCATCGATCCGTCGCTCCGCAGCACCCACAGCTGGTTCGGCATCATGTCGTTGGCGACGTAGATCTCCGGGCGGCCGTCGGCGTCGACATCGATGGCGATCACTCCCAGCCCGTTCGCAGCCTCGGCGCCGAAGCCCGTCTCGGCGGAGACGTCATCGAACGCGCCGCCACCCCGGTTGCGGAAGAGAGCGTCGCGCTGAGGACGATACGCCAGCGGCGTACAGTAGTCGCGGCCGCGCGGCCCGCGGCACGCTCGATGGACGTCGTCGGTGAACGCGACGTAGTTGACGACCGCCAGATCGAGCCGTCGGTCGCCGTCGAAGTCGACGAACGACGCACTCGTGCTCCACCGAGCATCGTCGACCCCTGCGCGGGCCGTCACGTCGTCGAATCGACCGTTGCCGGCATTGCGGTAGAGAACGTTGCCGCCGTGATTGGTGACGTAGAGATCGACGTCACCGTCGTTGTCGTAGTCGGCGGCAGCCACGCCCATCGCGTAGCCGGCGTCACCCGTCGCCGACCGGACGGTCACGTCGACGAAGCGTAGAGCGCCCTCGCCCGTCGCCCCGTCGGCGAGATCGTTGCGCAGCAGGCGATTGCCGAGCTCGATGCCCGTCGCCTCGTCGTCGTCGAACAACCGCCCCCCCTGCAGGGCATAGATGTCGAGATCGCCATCGCCGTCGTAGTCGAGGAGCGCGACGCCGGCCCCCATGATCTCGGGGAAGTAGAAATCGCCGGCGGCTCCGGAGTCGTGGACGAAGTCGACGCCCACCGCGACTCCGATCTCACGAAAGGGGGATGGAGCGCGGGCGTCCGACTCGATCGGCGGCGGCGACGGAGGGCGCTCACAACCGATCAGCATCGACAGCCCCGCCACCGCCAGGGCGCCGGGCGCCCCGCCGAGCCGTGGACCCGCCGACGGCGGTCTGCCCCTCCGACACATGGACGGGCAGTCTAACCCCGAGCTCACCTTCCTCCATCGTCGGCTCACGGCCCCGACGGAGAGCTAGAATCGGTCGGTGGCGATCGAGCGGCAGCTGATGTCGGGGGCGCGCGCCGAGGACGAGGTCGGCTTCGAGGCGTCGCTGCGGCCGAAGTCGCTCGACGAGTACATCGGCCAGGAGAAGGTGGTCGCCAAGATGCGGCTGTTCATCCAGGCGGCGCGCGAGCGCGGCGAAGCGCTCGACCACGTCCTGCTGTTCGGACCGCCGGGGCTCGGCAAGACGACGTTGGCGCACATCGTCGCTCACGAGATGGAGGCGCCCCTGGGCGCCACCTCGGGACCGGTGCTCGAGCGCCCCGGCGACCTGGCGGCGATCCTCACCAACATGGAAGCGGGGCAGGTGCAGTTCATCGACGAGATCCACCGCCTCGGCCCCACCGTGGAGGAGATTCTCTATCCGGCGCTCGAGGACTTCCGGCTCGACATCGTGCTCGGCCAGGGCCCGGCCGCGCGCACGATGAAGATCGACCTCCCGCCGTTCACCATGGTCGGGGCGACGACGCGCGCCGGGCTGATCACCGCTCCGTTGCGGGCCCGCTTCGGGATCGTCCACCGTCTCGACTTCTACCAGCCGCAGGAGCTCGCCGAGATCGTCCGGCGGTCGGCGGGCCTGCTCGACGTCGCCATCGACGACGACGGCGCCCTCGAGATCGCCCGCCGCAGCCGCGGCACGCCGCGGATCGCCAACCGCCTGCTGCGGCGGGTCCGCGACTACGCGCAGATCCACACCGACGACCGCATCGACCGCGCGAGCGCCCGCCAGGCTCTCGAGATGCTCGAGGTCGACGAGCACGGCTTCGACGAGGTCGATCGCAAGATCCTGGCGACCCTGATCGACCAGTACCAGGGGGGGCCGGCCGGCATCCAGGCGCTCGCCGCCGCCGTCGGCGAGGACCGCGGCACCCTCGAGGATCTGTACGAGCCCTACCTCATCCAGGAGGGGTTCCTCCAGCGCACGCCGCGCGGACGGGTGGCGACGCCGCGAGCCTACGAGCATCTGGGGGTGGCGCCGCCCGGTTCGACCGGACGGCTGTTCTGAGCCTCCGGTCCGCGTCGTGGCCGTCGCACCCCTGATCTACAACCCGGCGGCCGGACCGTGGCGCAGCCGTTCGATGGCGGCCCGCGTCGCCACCGAGCTGCGTCGCGACGGGCCGGCGATCGACATCGTCGCCACCGCGTCTCCCGGGGAGGCGACGACGATCGCCGCCGAGGCGGCCGACGCCGGCGCGCCGATCGTTTTCGTGCTCGGCGGCGACGGCACCATCCGCGAGGCGGCGGCCGGATTGCTGGGGACCGACTGCGTCCTCGGCGCCTTGCCCGGAGGCACCACCAACGTGGTGACCCGGGCGCTTGGGCTGCCGGCCGATCCGCTCGCCGCCGCCCGCGCGCTCAAGGGGCTGCCGGCACGGGCGATCGACGTCGGCCTGTGCGGCAGCGAGGTCTTCCTGATGCAGGCCTCGATGGGTCTCGACGGCCGGGTGCTCGCCGGCGTCTCCGCCCACCTCAAGCGCGTCGCCGGCCGCCTGGCGGTCGCCGTCGCCGGCCTCGCCGCCTGGTGGCGCTACGACTACCGGGAGTTCGAGATCCTGGTCGACGACCATCCGGTGCACGCCACCTTCGCCGCGGTCTGCAACCTCCCCTTCTACGCCGGCAGCTTGCCACTCGCCCCCGATGCGCGGCCGGACGACGGCCGCCTCGATCTGCTGCTGTTCCGCGGCCGCGGGCGTCGATCGACCCTGCGCTTCGCCCGCAGCCTGCTCGCCGGCCGCCATCTCGAGCTGGCGGAGGTATCGCTGCTGCCGGTGGAGGAGGTCGTGCTCACCGACGTCGACACCCCGTTGCAGATCGACGGCGACGCCCGCCCGTGGAAGCTCGGCCTGGAGATCCGACTCGCTCCCGGGCGACTCAACATCCTCGGGGCGTCGTCTATGATCGGCGGGCGATGACGACGCCGCAGACCACCCTCATCCGCGGCTTTCTCGGCCGCCTGCGCTTTCCGCAGCTGTTCCTGCTCGCCGCCGGCCTCTTCCTCTTCGATCTGATCGTGCCGGACTTCCTGCCGTTCATCGACGAGGTCCTGCTGGCGATCGGCACCCTGCTGCTCGGATCGCTGGAGAAGAAGGGCGCCGACCGGCAGCCCGACAAGCCGCCGATGAAGGACGTCACCCCCGAGGACGGCAACCTCAACTGAACAGAGACGCGCGCCCGCCCGCGCGGCCGCGCACCTCCGACCCGGGCGGTCGTCCCGCCGTCGCCGCCGAAACCGCGCACGATCCAGACCGTATGGAACGACATCGGAGTTCCCCCATCACCCGCCCGTCGCGGCGGCTGTCACCGACAGGAGTCCCCATGCCCAGAATCCTCGCCGCAGCGCTGCTGCTGATCGCCCCCACCCTCGCCGCCGCCTCCGACCTCGACGCGGCCCGCGCCGACATCCGCGAGCGCGCCGACCGCTTGGAGAGCAATGCCGACGGCCTCTCCGCCGCCGAGCGGCTGCAGGCCTACATCGACCTCAACTACGACTACGTGATGCTCGAGCATCCCGAGTTCGCCACCTTCATCGGCGTCGACGGCGACCACGATCGGTGGACCGACAACTCGCTCGCCGCCGCCGAGCGCCGCGAGCAGGAGGAGCTGCGGGCGCTCCGCATCCTGCAGTCGATCGATCGCGACGAGCTCGAGGGCGACGACCGCCTCAACTACGACCTGCTGCTCCACGGCGTCGAGCAGTCGATCGCCGGCCACCGCTTCCTCGGCGAGTACCTGGTCCTCAACCAGATGAACGGCGTGCACCAGAACGTCTCGCAGATGACGGCGATGATGCCGAAGCGGACGGTCGAACAGGTCGAGGACGTGCTCGGCCGCCTCGCCGGCGTCCCGAAGCTCGTCGACGACGCCATCGAACGGCTCGAGAGGGGCCTCGAGGCGGGAGTGACGCCGCCCAAGGTGACGCTGCGCGACGTCCCCGCGCAGATCGAGGCGCTGCTCACCGACGAGCCGTTGTCGAGCGCGCTGTTGGCGCCGTTCGTCGATCTGCCGGAGACCCTTGCGGAGGCCGACCGTGAGCGGCTGCAGGCGGCCGCCGTCGACCTCTACCGGGAGGCGCTCGAGCCGGCGTTTCGCAAGCTCCACGGCTTCCTCGTCGAGCGTTACCTGCCGGGCGCACGGGAGACGATCGCCACCCGCGACCTCCCGGACGGCGAGGCGTGGTACGCCCACAACGCGCGGGTGTCGACCACCACCACCCTCACCCCTCGGCAGATCCACGACATCGGGGTGGCGGAGGTCGCCCGTATCCGCGCCGAGATGGACGCGGTGATCGAGAGCATCGGCTTCGACGGCACCTTCGAGCACTTCACGACCTTCCTGCGCGAGGACCCGCAGTTCTACTTCGAGACCGCCGAGGAGCTGCTCGCCGCCTACCGCGACATCTCGAAGCGCGCCGACCCCGAGCTGGTCAAGCTGTTCGCCCGGCTGCCGCGACTCCCCTACGGCGTCGAGCCGATCCCCGACTTCATGGCGCCGTCACAGACCACCGCCTACTACCAGCCCGGATCGCTCGAGGCGGGCCGCCCCGGCACCTTCTTCGCCAACACCTACAAGCTCGACACGCGACCGAAATGGGAGATGGAGGCGCTCACTCTCCACGAGGCGGTCCCCGGCCACCACTTCCAGATCGCGCTGCAGCAGGAGATCGAGGACCTCGCCTGGTTCCGCCGCTTCGGTGGCTACGGCGCCTTCGTCGAGGGGTGGGGGCTCTACGCCGAGAGCCTCGGCGAGGAGATGGGCTTCTACGAGGATCCGTTCTCCAAGTTCGGTCAGCTGACCTACGAGATGTGGCGCGCGATCCGGCTGGTGGTCGACACCGGGATGCACTACCTCGGCTGGGACCGCCAGCGGGCGATCGATTACTTCATGGCCAACACCGGCAAGCAGGAGCACGACATCGTGGTCGAGATCGACCGCTACATCGTCTGGCCGGGACAGGCGCTCGCCTACAAGATCGGCGAGCTGAAGATCAAGGAGCTGCGCGCCTGGGCCGAGAGCGAGCTGGGCGACGCCTTCGACATCCGCTCGTTCCACGACACCGTCCTCGGCAGCGGAGCGCTGCCGCTCGACGTGCTCGAGCTCCAGGTGCAGGAGTGGGTCGCCGGCGTCAAGGCGGCGATGGCGGCGACCTGACGGTC
>JBPEXA010000238.1:0-1804 GCA_052032135.1 Thermoanaerobaculia bacterium
GGTCTCCAGCGAGGCGAGATCGACCGGGTCGGCAGCCTCCAGGCACGCCCCCCACAGCGTCGGCAGACAGAGGGTGTGGGTGACGCCCTCGCGGGCGACGACCGCGATCAGCGCCTCGAGATCGCGCTCGACGCCGGGCTCCAGCACCAGCGTGCCGCCGGTGGCGAGGGTCCAGAAGATGCCGGCGACCGAGCTGTCGAAGGCGTGCGAGGAGAGCAGCAGGAAGCGTCGGGGGCCGTCGCCGTAGCGGCGATCGCGCGCCGCCGTCGAGGCGGCGAGGTTGCCGCGGGTGATCTCGACCCCTTTCGGAGCGCCGGTGGTCCCCGAGGTGTAGAGCAGGTAGGCGAGCGTCTCGGGCGACGCGGCGCCGACGCGCGGACGGCGCGCCGGATCTCCGCAATCGGCGAAGGCGAGCGTGCCGGTGACCTCGATGTCGACGCTGCCGTCGGTCAACACCACCGCCGGTGTCGCGGCGTCGAGCACGCTATCGAGATAGGCCCGGGGGTAGGCGGGATCGAGCGGCAGGTAGGCGGCCCCCACTTCGAGGGCCGCCAGCATGCCGGCGACGAGATCGGTCGAGCGGCGCGCCGCCAGCGCGACCACCATCTCCGCTCCGACGCCGCGAGCGGCGAGCTCGCCGGCGATCGAGCCGACCCGCCGATCGAGCTCGGCATAGGTGACGCTGGTACCGCGGTCGCGCAGGGCGATCGCGTCACCGGCGGCGTCGATCTCCTTCCGCACCCGTTCGACGACGTCGACCGCCCCGGCCGCTTCCGCACCGTGAGCCCAGTCGACGGTCACCTCTCGGAGCTCGGCCGCCGGCAGCCGCGGCAGCTCGCCGAGCGGCGTCGCCACCCCTCCCGGCATCGCCGCCAGCACGGCGATCAACCGATCGAGCAGCCGCTCCGCGTCGGCGGCATCGACCCGCGCGGCGTCGTGCACCAGCAGCAGCTCGAGCTCCTCTCCCGGCAGCGCCAGGAGGGCGAGCGGGTAGTGACTCTGCTCGTCGTAGTCGAGCTCGCGCAGCTCGAACGGCAAGCGCTCCTCCGGCGCCTCCTCCGGCGCGTTCTCGAACACCACGATCGAGTCGAACAGCGGCTCTCCCGGAGCGACGTCGCTCCAGGCGTGGATCGCCGACAGCGACGCCGGCTCGAAGGGGCGCCGTTCGATCGATCGCCGCTGCAGCTCGGCGAGCCAGTCGCCGAGCGGTCGCGACGCCTCCCACCGCAGGCGCAGCGGCACCGTGTTGATGAAGAGGCCGACCGCACGCTCGATCGACGGCAGCTCGGGCGGGCGCCCGGCGACGGTGACGCCGAAGACGACGTCGCGATCGCCGCTGTGGCGGGCGAGCAGCAGACCCCAGGCGGCCTGCACCACGGTGCTGAGGGTGAGGCGATGGGCGGCGGCGAACGAGCGCAGGCGGCCGGCGTCCTCGGCGCCGAGTCGAGCGCTACATCGCCCGAGGCGGGGCGATCGACCGTCGACGGCGTCGACCATCGGCCACCGGTTGGCCGCCGCGAAGCCGGCGAGCTCGCGACGCCAGAAGATCTCGTCGTCGGCCGCCGGCCGCTCGGCGAGCCAAGCGACATAGTCGCGGTAGGCGACCGGCGGTTCGAGCACGACGCTCGATGGCGGACGGGCGGCATCGGCCGTCCCCTCGTACAGGCGAGCCACTTCGGCCATCAGCCGGCGGGTCGACCAGCCGTCGGCGATCAGGTGGTGCAGCGTCCACACCCACCGCCACCGCCGCTCGCCGACCCGCAGCAGCGCCATCCGCATCGCCGGCGCCATCGATGGATCGATG
>JBPEXA010000239.1:0-2185 GCA_052032135.1 Thermoanaerobaculia bacterium
ACCGCACCAAGGTCGCGGTCATGAGCCACGACGAGTCGGTCGACCCGGTCGGCGCCTGCGTCGGCCCCGGCGGTCAGCGCGCCCGCGGCATCCAGAAGGAGCTCCACAACGAGGAGCTCGAGCGGATCGACATCATCCGCTGGAGCGACCAGCCCGAGGAGCTCGTCGCGAACGCCCTGTCGCCGGCGAAGGTGACCGACGTCTACCTCTACCCGGACGACGCGACCGCCATGGTCGTCGTGCCCGACTACCAGCTGTCGCTGGCCATCGGTCGCGAGGGCCAGAACGCGCGGCTCGCCGCCCGCCTCACCGGCTGGCGCATCGACATCAAGTCGGAGTCGCAGTTCGAGGAGGAGCAGCGCGCCTTCCAGGAGGCCTTCGAGAAGGGCCTCATCGACGAGTTCGGCAACCCGCTCTCCGAGGAGGGCGAGAAGGCCATCGCCGCGGCCTACGAGTCCGCGGAGCAGGTTCGCCAGGACGTCCTCGACGAAGACGAGGGCGCGGACGCGGAGGCGGACGCCTAGCCCCGTGAAGCGTCACCGGTCCCGCCGACAGCGGCGGATCCGGTGCCGCGCGGCCGGGCGAGCACCCTCGGTGCGACCCTGACCGCACGAGCAGAAGCGAGATACACGACCAGGAGTACGCTAAGTGCGCGAGGCGCCCCCCAACACGGGTGGCGCGGCAGAACCCCGACGCAGCTGCGTCGGATGCAGACGGAGACGACCGAAGACCGCGCTGCGTCGTATCGCGAAGACCCCGGACGGGGTGCGCTACGACCCGCAGATGCGTCTCCCCGGCAGGGGCGCGTACGTCTGTCCATCCCCCGACTGCATCGAGTCTGCCGCGAGCCGTGACGGGAACGCCCTACGTCGTGCACTTCGCGGCGCACCGGAGAACGAGGTGCGCGAGGCCATCACCACCCTCACCAGGACCATCGACGGTCCGACCGCGGGAGCGCCTCGTCAGGCACCGAAGGAGCAGAACGCGTGAGCAACAAGGTCCGCGTCTACGAGCTGGCCAAGGAGTCCGGCCTCCAGAACAAGGAGGTCCTCCGACGCCTGTCCGAGCTCGGGGTCGAGGCGAAGTCGCACTCGTCCTCGATCGAGGTCGGCGACGCCCAGCGTTTCCGCGAGTCGCTCGGTAAGAGCGAGGCGGAGCGCAAGCGTGAGGAGGAGGAGCGGAAGCGCAAGGAGCAGGAAGAGCTCGAGCGCTACCGCACCATGGCCCCCACCGCCGCCCCCGAGGGCAAGAAGGCCCGCAAGGTCCTCCCGCCCCACCTGCGCAAGCAGCAGGAGGAGCAGGAGGCCGCCGAGGCTGCCGCATCCGCCGCCCAGGCCAAGTCCGAGGCGCCGGCTGCCGAGCAGAAGCCCGAGGCCGAGCAGCCCGCCGCCAAGGACGACGCCGCGAGCACGCCGGCTCCGGAGGTCACCGAGACCCCGAAGAGCCCGGTCGAGACCCCCGCGGCCGCGTCCGAGCAGCCCGCCCCGTCCGCCGGTGGCGACACCGACGGCGCCGCCGACAAGGGCGGCGACAAGGGTGACGAGGGCGACGGCGCGCCGAAGAAGCGCATGCCCGGCGCCCCGCCGCCGAAGCTGAAGCCCGGCGAGGTCCCGCTGCGTCCGCCGTCCCCCAAGGGGCCGACGCCGCCTCCGACCGTCACCGGCGAGGGCCCCGAGCCGCGCCGTCGTGCCGAGACGAACCTGCCGCAGGCCGGCTCCGGTAAGCGCTCCATCCCGCCGCCGCTGCGCAAGGCCCCGGCTCGTCCGGCCCAGCCGCAGCAGCCTGCGGCCGGTCGTGGCGCGCCCAACCGCGGTGGCGGTGCCCCCGGTCGCGGTGCTCCGAACCGCGGTGGCGGTGCCCCCGCTGGTGGCGGCGGCCGTCCCGGCTCGCCGTACCGTCAGCAGCCCGGGCGTGGCCCCGGTGGTGCTCCGGGTGGCGGTGGTCCTGGTGGCCCGCCGCGGACCGGCGCGCCGACGGGCAAGACCCGTCGCAAGAAGAAGAACAAGCGCACTCCCGAGGAGCAGGCGCTCGACCGTCAGCCCATGCGTCGCAACGTGCCGCTCGAGGAGCAGATCACGACCGACCGCATCGAGGTCCTGCCGGGCATCACCGTCGGTGAGCTCGCGGACAAGCTCGATGTCGCCGGTGCCGCGATCGTCAAGAAGCTCTTCGAGATGGGCGAGAT
>JBPEXA010000024.1:0-2104 GCA_052032135.1 Thermoanaerobaculia bacterium
GCCGATCGAGGCCGACGGCCGGCCGCTCGGCCTGCTGGTGGCGGCCGACAAGGAGAGCCGCACCGGCATCGGGCCGTTCGAGGCCGAGGACCGTCAGACGCTGCGGCTGTTCGCCAACCAGGCGGCGATCGCCATCGTCAACGCGCGCCTCCACCAGCAGGCGCTCGAAAAGGAGCGGCTGGAGCGCGAGCTCGACCTCGCCGCCGACATCCAGCGCCGCCTGCTGCCGACCGAGATGCCCGTCGTGCCCGGCTTCGAGCTCGCCGGCTGGAGCCGGCCGGCTCGCCACGTCGGTGGCGACCACTACGACCTCGCCCGCGGCGACGACGGCGCGATCGATCTGGTGCTGGCCGACGTCTCCGGCAAGGGGATGCCCGCCGCGCTGCTGGTGTCGACGCTGCACTCGGCCCTGCGGCTGCTGCTCGAGGCGCGCGACTTCGACGCTACGGTGATCGAGCAGCTCAACCGCCACATCTTCGACGCCAGCGCCGCCAACAAGTTCATCACCCTCACCGCCGCCCGCCTCGAGCCGTCGAGCGGGTCGCTGCGCTACGTCAACGCGGGCCACAATCCGCCGATTCTGGTCCGCGCGTCGGGAGCGATCGAGACGCTGCCGTCGTGCGGCATGCCGCTGGGCATCTTCGGCAACACGAGCTACCGGGTGTCGACGGTCGAGCTGGCGCCCGGCGACCTGCTGTGCGCCTTCAGCGACGGCATCACCGAGTGCGAGGACCCGACGGGCGAGGAGTTCGGCGACGCGAGGCTGAGCGCGCTGCTGCGACGCTCGAGCGACAAGCCGCTCACCGAGCTGCTGGCCGCGATCGAGGCGGAGACCACCACCTTCGCCGCCGGCGGTCCGCAGGGCGACGACCAGACCGTGGTGCTGCTGCGGCGATCGCGCTAGCGGGCCCGGGTCGGGAGCGGCGACAACCCGGCGACCGCGGGGAGGAGCAGCGCCGGCGCGCATACCCCTCCGAGGATGCCGTCGCGGCTCAGCCGGCGACCGAGCGTCGAGCCGAGGATCGGCGACGACGAGAGCGCGCGCAGCAGGTTGTCGTCCCAGTCGCAGTCGGGGAGCGCCTCGGCGAGCCGGCCGTCTCGAATCCGGCGCACGCCACGAGCGTGGGCGAGGAAGCGCAGCCGCCGGGGATCGATCGGCGCCACCCCGTCGAGGCTGCCGATCCAGACGCCCCCGTCCGCCCGCGCCAGCAGCTCGGCCTCGTCGAGCTCGCCCGGGAGCAGGAAGAGGTTCTCGGCCCGGGCGTCGTTGCCGGAGATCGAGTGGGCGGTCGGCGGCAGCCCGAGCTGGGCCGCCTGCCGCTGATCGAGCGCCGGCGTCTTCGGCGCGCCGTCGCGGATCATGTCGACCGGTCGCTTGGCCGACCCCTCGAGATCGAACGGGAACGGGATCCCCAACGGGCTGGTGGCGTTGTCGCGCACCGTGATCGAGCGGTCGAACACCTGCACCCCGAGGTGCTCGCGGATGAACGAGGTGCCGTCCGAATAGGAGTTGGCGGTCAGCGCCGCGCGGTTCAGCAGCGCCAGCAGCTCGATGGTCGCCTCGGGCGACAGCACCACGCCGATCTCGCCCGGCGGCAGCTCCGCGGGCTCCCCCTCCCCGTGGCGCGCGGCGGCGGTGCCGGCGATCGTCTCGAGATCGAGCTCGTGCAGCGAGCGCGCCGCCGCCGCCGCCCGGCCGGCTCCGGGAGCGCGTCCGTGGCCGATCTCGAACGCGGCGGAGGTCACCTCGACGCGACGGCGCACGCCACGGCTGTTGTGGACCGCGACCCGGGCCGTCGTCCACTCGAGCCGCGCCGAGCCCGGCTGACGGCCGAGCCGCTCGAGCCGGCCACCGGCGTCGTCGGTCGACAGCGCCGCGGTCTCGGCACAGAAGAGGTCGGGCAGGTCGGGTAGCGGCGTCTCGTCCGCCGGGATGTGGGGGAGGCCGGGCAGCGGATCGTGAACGCGCGACTGTGCGATCGCCTGCCGGATCGCGTGGTCGAGCTCGCCGTCGCCGACGGCGCCGGTGCGATGGCTGCCGACGCGACCGTGGTCGAGCACCCGGACGAGCAGCGTCCGCTGTGGCATCGTCGACCCGTCGACG
>JBPEXA010000240.1:0-2495 GCA_052032135.1 Thermoanaerobaculia bacterium
CCCTGGCCCTCGAGCCGGAGGTGATCCTCTTCGACGAGCCGACGACCGGCCTCGACCCGGTGACCTCGGCGGAGATCGGCAACCTGATCCGCACCACGCAGCGCCGACTCGGCACCACCTCGGTGGTGGTGACCCACGACCTCGCGCTCGCCCGCACGGTCGCCGACCGCATCGCCTTTCTCAGCGACCGCAGCTTCCGCTTCCTCGGCACGATCGAGGCGGCCGCGGCGTCGGGCGACGCGGTGCTGACCGACTTCCTGGAGGGTCGCATGCAGGAGGCCGACGTTGCGTGAGTTCAAGGTCGGGCTGCTGATCGTCGCCGCGCTCGTGGTCTTCGGCGTCGGCATCTTCCTCATCGGCGAGAGCAACAACCTCTTCACCCGCAAGGCCCGCTACTTCGTCCGCTTCGAGACGGTGAGCGGGCTCACGCCGGGCAACCCGGTCCAGCTCAACGGCGTGAACGTCGGCACCGTCGACCGCATCGACCTTCCCGAGGCGGCCGACGAGCGGATGCTCACCGTCCACATCTCGGTCGACGGCCGCTATGCCGACCGCGTCCGCGAGGACTCGGAGGCTCGCATCAAGACGCTCGGGCTGCTGGGCGACAAGTACGTCCAGCTGTCGTCGGGGTCGCCGGAGGCTCCCGCCATTCCGCGCGGCGGAGAGATCAGCGCCGGCGAGGCAACCGACGTCGACGAACTGATCGCCTCCGGCGAGAACGCGGTCGACAACTTCGTCGCCATCTCGGTCTCGCTGCGAGAGATCCTCGGCCGCATGGAGCGCGGCGAGGGGATCCTCGGCCAGCTGACCGCCGACACCGAAGCGGGCAACGTCGCCCGCGATCGGCTGGTCGGCATCCTCGACTCGATGCAGCAGCTGGCGGAGAAGCTGGAGAGCGGCGAGGGCTCCCTCGGCCGACTGTTGCACGACGACACGCTCGCCGTCCGCCTCGAGGCGACCGTCGGGCGGGTCGAGGGCCTGCTCGACGCGCTCGACTCCGGCGACGGCGCGCTCCCGGCGCTGATCCACGACGCCGGGACGCGGGAGCGCCTCGACCGGACGCTCACCCACCTCGGCGACGCCGCCGGTCACCTGTCGGAGCTCACCGCCGGCCTCGAGGAGGGGGAGAGTCTGCTCGCCAAGCTGGTCAACGACGAGGCGTACGGGGCGCGGGTCGCCGCCGACCTCGAAAACCTGATCGACAAGCTGAGCCGCATCGCCGACCGCCTCGACAGCGGCGACGGCACGGCGGCGCAGCTGATCAACGACCCCGAGGTCTATCTCGCGGTGCAGGACATCCTGGTCGGCATCAACGAGTCGAAACTGCTGCGGTGGCTGATCCGCAACCGGCAGAAGAAGGGGATCGAGGTCCGCTACGACGAGCAGCAGGCGGTCGAGCCGGCGGAGGAGTCGCCTCAGAACTGAGGCGAGGCGGGTCTTGGGGCACGTCCTGGTCACCGGCGGCGCCGGCTTCATCGGCTCGCATCTGACGCGCCGGCTGCTGGCGCGCGACGACGCGGTCACCGTCCTCGACGACTTCAACGACTACTACGACCCGACCCTCAAGCGGGGCAACGTCGCCCCCTTCCTCGACCACGCCGGCTACCGGCTGATCGAGGGGGATATCCGCGACGCCTCCCTCGTCGACCGGCTGTTCCGGGAGGGGCGCTTCGACGGCGTCGTCCACCTCGCGGCCCGCGCGGGGGTGCGACCGAGCCTCGCCCAACCGATCCTCTACGAGGAGGTCAACTGCATCGGCACGCTCCACCTCCTCGAGGCGGCCCGCCGGCACGGCCCGGAAGTGTTCGTCTTCGGGTCGTCGTCGTCGGTCTACGGCATCAACGAGAAGGTGCCGTTCTCCGAGAGCGACGTCGTCGACCAGCCGATCAGCCCCTATGCGACCACCAAGCGCGCCGGCGAGCTGCTCTGCTTCAACTACCACCACCTCTACGGCCTCAAGACCAGCTGTCTGCGGTTCTTCACCGTCTACGGACCATCCCAGCGGCCCGAGATGGCGATCCACAAGTTCACCCGGCTGCTCGCCGAGGGGTCGACGCTACCGATGTACGGGGACGGCTCGAGCCGGCGCGATTACACCTACGTCGACGACATCATCGACGGCGTCGTCGCCGCCCTCGACGCCGCCTTCGACTTCGAGATCCTCAACCTCGGCGGGGCGGAAACGACCGCCCTCGCCGACCTCATCGACTGGATCGCGACCGACCTTGAAGTGAAGCCGAGCATCGAGTATCTTCCCGACCAGCCCGGCGACGTCCCGATCACCTACGCCGACGTCGAGAAGGCCGGGCGGCTGCTCGGCTACGACCCCAAGGTCCCGATCCGCGAAGGCGTGCGGCGCTTCGTCGAGTGGTACCGCGCCCACCATCCACTGCCGTCCGATCGATAGGTTGATGCCATGAACATCTGCGTCGTGGGGAGCGGCTACGTCGGTCTCGTGACCGGAGCGTGCCTCGCCGACTTCGGCATGCGGGTCA
>JBPEXA010000241.1:0-4646 GCA_052032135.1 Thermoanaerobaculia bacterium
GGCGTCACGGACACCTTCGTTTGGCGGAGCGAGCCGCCGGATGAAACGTCGGCGCATTGTAACCAATCGTCGCTGGAGGTGACTTTCGGCACCCGGAATGGTCTACAGTCAGCAGGAGAGAACACCAGTGGAGCCCCGGCTCCAGGAGGGAAAGGAGAGGCATCATGTTCGCAGTGAACCGACTCCGTGTCGTGGGGTGCGTCCTCACCCTGGCGATCGTGCTGGTCGCCCCCATCATCGCCCAGGATTCCGAGGCTCCCGGAGAGCTCGAAGCGGCCGCCGCCGACACCCCGGTGGTGGAGGCACCGGCGGTCGATCAGGCCGAGCCGGCCGCCGCAACCCCGCCGCCGGTCACCGAAGCTGGTGGGAGCCGACAGGCTCCGGAGACGCTGACCGAAGCGGTCGGCGGCGCCGCCACCGAGGCCGCGGCGGCGGCACAGGCCGGCACCCAGGGGGTGGCGGACGAAGGGCGCCGGATGTGGAACGAGGCGCTGGTGCCGATGTGGGAGCGGTTCGCCGCGGCGCTGCCGGTGATCCTCAAGGCGCTGCTGGTGCTGGCGATCTTCTGGGTCGTCGCCATGCTGCTCGGCGCCGGCACCACCAAGCTGCTGAGCATGACCACGCTCGACGAGCGCGCGGTGCGCGACTGGGGCCTCGAGAAGTTCCTCCAGAACGAGCAGGGCGAGACGGCGTCGATCAACGAGCTCGGCGGCAAGGTCGTCAAGTGGGTGGTGCTGCTGTTCGGCCTCGTCGCCTTCTTCGACACCCTCGATCTGACCATGGTCGCCGGTCCGCTGCAGGGGATCCTGACGACGATCTTCTCGGCGATCCCCGCGCTGCTGAAGGCGTTCGTCATCCTCCTCGCCTACTGGATCGTCGCCACCTTGCTGAAGATGGGTGCCACCAAGGGGCTGTCGGCGGTCGGCTTCGACCGGCGGGCCGAGCGCTACTTCCCGCCGCGCGAGATCAAGGGGGAGATGGTGCCGGCGAGCGGGATGGCCGGGCGTCTCCTCTTCTACGTGGTGTTGCTGTTCGGCATCCCGCCGTTCCTCGACGCCCTCGGGCAGGAGTCGCTGGTGACGCCGCTGCGCGACATGATCGCCAAGGGGCTCGGCTACATCCCCAACATCATCGCCGCCCTCATCCTGGTCTTCATCGGGCGGCTGGTCGCCACCATCATCCGCGAGATCGTCAGCAACTTTCTCGCCGCGGTCGGCGTCGATCGCTTCGCCGCCCGCTTCGGCTTCGGCCAGAGCGAGAACGTCAAGCCGCTGTCGGAGATCATCGGCGCCGTCGCCTTCTTCTTCATCCTGGTGCCGGTGCTGGTCGCGGCGGTCGACGCACTGCAGATCGACGCCATCTCGACGCCGGTGCGCAACACCCTCGAACAGCTGCTGTCGATGCTGCCGCTGCTGTTCGGCGGCGTCATCGTGGTGGCGATCGGCTACTACATCGCCAAGACGGTGCGCGGCATCGTCACCTCGTTCCTCAACGGCGTCGGCTTCGACGCGCTGCCCGAGAAGTTCGGCCTGAACTTCCTCAAGCCGCGCGAGGGGGGCGCTTCGCTGTCGGCGATCGGCGGCACGGTGGTGATGGCGCTGATCCTGCTGCTGACCGCGGAACAGGCGCTGGCGACCGTCAACCTCGATCGCCTCTCCGCCCTCGTCGGCGACCTCATCCGCTACCTGCCGAACCTGGCGGTCGGTCTGGCGATCATCCTCGCCGCGCTGTCGATCGGCACCTACGTCGGCAACCTCGTCGCCTCGGCGATGTCGGGGTCCGACCACCAGCGGCTGCTGTCGAACGTCGCGCGCTACGCCATCATCTTCCTCGGCGCCAGCATGGGCCTGAGCCAGCTCGGCGTCGGCGAGGACGTCGTCCGGATGGTGGTCGCCGCCGTCGTCGGCGGAGCCGCGCTCGCCGTCGGCCTCGCTTTCGGCCTCGGCGGCAAGGAGCGGGCCCGCGAGATGCTCGACCGCTCGAACCTGACCTGAAGCTCAACCCTCACTCGAGAACTGGAGGTTTCACATGTCCATGGTGCAGATCCTGATGGAGCAGCTGCAGGGCGGGACGACCCGAGAGATCGGCGCTCGCCTCGGCATCGACGAGCGACAGGCGTCGACGGCGATCGCCGGCGCCCTGCCGATGCTGCTCGGCGGGCTCGCCCGCAACACCCAACAGCGCGGCGGCGCCGACGCTCTGCTCGGAGCGCTCGACCGCGACCACGACGGCAGTGTGCTCGACGACCTCGCCGGCTACCTGCAGGCGGGTCCCGGCCGTCATGGAGACGGCATCCTCGGCCATGTGTTCGGCGGCCAGCGGGCGACGGTCGAGGCCGGCCTCGGCCAGATGGCGGGCCTCGACTCCGCCAAGGCGGGCCAGCTGATGGCGATGCTCGCCCCGCTGGTGATGGGCGCGCTGGGGAAAGAGAAGCGCCGCGCGAACCTCGACACCGGCGGCCTCGAATCGATGCTCCGACGCGAACAGTCGCAGGCGCCGACCGAGGCGCGACAGACCATGGGGATGGTCGGTAAACTACTCGACCGCGACGGGGACGGCAGCGTGGCCGACGACCTCGCGTCGATGGGCACCGGCCTCCTCGGCAAGATGCTGCGGCGCCGCCGCTAGCGTCCCCTCACCAACCCGCTTTTCCCCAACAACCAGAGAGAGAGATGCTGCATGGGATTGATTGATTTCATCAAGGACGCCGGGTCGAAGCTGCTCGGCCAGGACGACGAGGAGAAGGCACAGGCCGAGGCACGCGCCGAAGAGGCCAACGACGCGATGCGAGCGCTCAGCCTGATGCGCCACGTCAAGGCGCTCGGCTTCGACGTCGAAGGGCTGCAGATCGAGGTCGACGGCGACACCGCCGTCGTCCGTGGCAGCGTCGGCGACCAGGCGACGCGGGAGAAGATCGCGCTCGCGGTCGGCAACACCGCCGGCATCGCGCGCGTCGACGACCGCCTCGAGATCGCCGCTCCGAAGGCGGTCTTCTACACCGTCGAATCGGGGGACACGCTGTCGAAGATCGCCAAGGAGCACTACGGCGACGCCAGCAAGTACCACGCCATCTTCGAGGCCAACCGCCCGATGCTGAAGGACCCGGACAAGATCTACCCGGGCCAGGTGCTGCGGATCCCCGACCAGGGCTGATCCCGGCAACACCGACGACGTTCGAGGAGCCCGGCGCGCCGAGCGCCGGGCTTTTTCGTGCTCGGAGCGACCGATCGACGCGCTCTCGAGGGGGTCGGCCCTGTGCTAGCATCCGCCCGTTCGAAGACCGCAACGAGACGGGAGAGCGACGTGAAACTGCCTTCCATCAAGCTCGGGCCCAAGCCCAAGCGCTGGGACCTCATCGCCGCCGCGCTGATCGTCGTCGCCGCCGCGGCGGCCGGCTTCAACTGGATGCTCGCGCAGCAGCAGCCGGCGGGCAGCTCGCTGTCGGGGGGGACCACCTTCGCCTTCGCCCTCGCGCAGCTGGCGATCATGTCGCTGAGCCTGATGGTGCTCGGCAAGACCGCCAAGGAGGGGACGCTGTGGGGCAACCTGGCGGCCGTCGGGGGGCTGTTCCTCGGCCTGAGCGGCGTGCTGCTGGCGGCGGCGCTATGGGTCGCCGCCTGACGACCGGGCCCGCTCCGCCACCCCGGCGGCCATCCGCTCGCCACCGGCGTCCGTAGAGGGATAGAGCCGAGCGTGCGGGCGGCCACGGCGGACCAGTGAGATGACCGAGACCTCCCCGACACCGTCCGGCTCGAAGCTCGGCCTGGCGGCCAAGATCGTCGCCGGCCTCGCCGCCGTCGCGGCGCTGATCTTCGCCGGCCGACACCTCGGCGGCTACATCCCGCAGTTCGCCGAGTACGTCGAGACCCTCGGCGTCTGGGGGCCGGTGGTCTTCATCGTCGGCTATGCCGCCGCCACCGTCGCCTTCATCCCCGGGTCGCTGCTGACCCTGGCGGCGGGCGCCATCTTCGGGCTCGCCGAGGGGACGGCGCTGGTGTTCGTCGGCGCCACCATCGGCTCCGCGCTCGCCTTCCTGGTGGCGCGCTACGTCGCCCGCGGCGCCGTTGAGCGGCGCATCGCCGACAACCCGAAGTTCGCGGCCGTCGACCGCGCCGTCGGCCGGGAGGGGTTCAAGATCGTCACCCTGCTGCGGCTGGCGCCGGTCTTCCCCTTCAACCTGATGAACTACGGGCTCGGCCTCACCAAGGTGAAGTTCCTCCACTACGTCGCCGCGTCGATCGGCATGATCCCCGGCACCTTCCTCTACGTCTACTACGGCAACGCGCTGGGCAACCTGGCGGCGGTCGCCGGCGGCGCCGAGGTCGAGCGCGGCGCCGGCGGCTGGGTGGTGTTCGGGATCGGCCTCGTCGCCGCGGTCGCGGTCGCCGTCTACGTCGGTCGTCTCGCCCAACGCGCCCTGCAACAGGAGGTCGAGGATGTCTGAGCCGGAAACCCCCCTCCTGCCGTCGAGCGAGCACGACCGGGAGCTGGTCGCCAACGTCCACCCTCCCGCCTGGGACAACCCGCGCGCCGCCGATCGCTATCACCTGGTGGTCGTCGGCGCCGGTCCGAAGAAGGTCGTCTACGCGCGCCTGACGGGAGTGCTCGACCGGGAGCTGCCGAAGCGTCTCGGCGAAGTGCTGGAA
>JBPEXA010000242.1:0-3090 GCA_052032135.1 Thermoanaerobaculia bacterium
CGGCGGCGGCGGCGAGCCGGCCGCTCGTCGCCCGCCAGGCGCTCGAGCTGCCGGGCGCTGAGGCCGTCGCGCACCGCGCGCTCGGCGACCGCCACCGCGCGCTCGGCATCGAGCGCCAGCAGCGGCCGCACCTGACCAGCGGTGAGGCTGCCGTCGCGCACCCGATCCTGCACTTCCGGCGGCAGCTGCAACAACCGCAACGCGTTGCTGATCGCGGCGCGGCTCTTGCCCACCCGCCGGCCGATCTCCTCGTGCTTGAGGCCGAACTGGCGGCTCAAGCTGCGATAGGCCTCGGCCTCCTCGATGGCGTTGAGGTCGGCGCGCTGTAGGTTCTCGACCAGCGCCAGCTCGAGCAGCTGCTGGTCGCCGTCGACCTCCCGCACCACCGCCGGTACCTCGCTGAGACCGGCCCGCTGAGCGGCTCGCCAACGCCGTTCGCCGGCGACGATGCGGAAGCGGTCGCCGTCGGCGGTGACCACCAGCGGCTGGATCACCCCCTGGCTGCGGATCGACTCGGCGAGATCGGTGAGACCGTCCTCGTCGAAGCGGGCGCGGGGCTGGAAGCGATTGGGGTCGAGGGCCGCCACCGGCAGCATCCGCAGGCCGGTGGTCTCGGCTTCGAGCAGGGTGTCGAGGCCGCGGCCGAGGCCACTGCGCCGCGCCATCAGGCCGCCCTCGACAGGTACTCGCGGGCGAGCGCCAGATAGGCCTCGGCGCCGCGGCATTTGATGTCGTACTGCAGGATCGGCAGGCCGTGGCTGGGCGCCTCGGCGAGCCGCACGTTGCGTGGCACCACGGTCTCGAACACCTTGCCGCCGAAGTGGGCGCGGATCTCGTCGGCGACGTCGCGCGCCAGATTGGTGCGCTCGTCGTACATGGTGAGCAGGATGCCGGCGATCGCCAGTCGCGGGTTGCCGGCGTTGCGGATCCGCCCCACCGTGCGCACCAGCTCACTGATCCCCTCGAGCGCGAAGTACTCGCACTGCAGCGGTACCAGCACGCCGTCGGCGGCGCTCAGCGCTCCCACCGTCAGGTGGCCGAGCGACGGCGGACAGTCGAGCAGCACCATGTGGTAGTCGTCGCGCAGCGGTTGCAGTCGGTCCTTGAGCACCTGCCGCCAGCCCGGCCGCTCGACGAACTCGACCTCGACGCCGACCAGGTCGCGCGCCGCCGGCAGCAGATCGAGATGCGGCAGTGAGGTGGCGCGCACCGCCTCCGCCGCCGGCACGTCGTCGACCAGCACATGGTAGAGGTGGGGGGCGGTGGCCTCGACGCCGAGGCCGCGGGTGGCATTGCCCTGGGGGTCGCAGTCGACCAGCAGCACGCGCCGCTCGAGGGCCGCCAGCGCCGCCGCGAGGTTGATGGCGGTGGTGGTCTTGCCCACCCCGCCTTTCTGATTGGCGATCGCTAGCACCGTCACTGGCTCAGTTCCCCGCGACCCCCGACCGCCACTCGATGATCTGCCGCCGCTCGCTGCCGGGCAGCGCGATCCGCCGCGTCTGGCGCCACCCTGCCGGTGGCACCGGTGCCGGCTCACCGCACCACACCAGCATGCGGCGAGCGATGGTGGCCAGGAGCGCCGTCGTCGCCTCCGGCAGGCGGACCGCCCGCCAGGTGACGAGGTCGAACGTCGACCCCGAAGCAGCGTCGAAAGCGTCCTCGACTCTAGCATCGAGGCAGTGGACCGACAATCCGGCGCGGCGGGCGGCAGCGCGCAGAAAGTCCGCCTTGCGGGCCCGTGCCTCGACCAGCGTCACCTCGAGCCGCGGGCAGGCGGCGGCCAGCACCCAGCCGGGGAAGCCGCCGCCGCTGCCGACGTCGAGCAGGCGGCGGGCATCGTCGAGCCACGGCAGCGCGGCCAACGACTCGCCGTAGTGGCGCTCGACGACCTCCGCCGCGGTACCGGGGCCGACCAACGACAGCCGCCGATTCCACCGCCGCAGCTCGTCGTAGTGGGCGTGCAGCGCCGCCAAGGTCGCCGGCGCCAAGGTCGCCGGGCTTGCCGCCTGCAGACGGGCGGCGAACTGCGCCGGCGTCAGTGCCGGGAGCTCGGAGCCCACGCCGTCACCTCGTCGCCGGCAGGGTCGGGGCGGTGACGTTCCACGTGAAACCACGGCGCCGGACGCCAGGTTTCACGTGAAACATGGCCGTCAACGACGCTCGTCGTCGCTGATCCGCGACACCCGCACCCGCCGCAGGAAGCCGTCACCGACGCTTTGCGTGGTGACCTCCTCGTCGTCGGCCAGAGCGAGGTGCACGAGGCGGCGCTCGTCGGGCGCCATCGGCTCCAGCATCCACGGCCGCCCGCTGTCCCGCACCCGGTCCGCCGCCTTGCGCGCGGCGCGCGTCAGCCGCTCACGACGGCTGGCGTGGAACCCCTGACTGTCGAGCCGGCAGTGCGGCACCTTGCCGAGCTGATGGAACAGCAGTCGCGGCAGCAGGTGCTGCATGGCGAGCAGCGCGCGCCCTCCCTTGGCCACCAGACGGCCGGCGTCGGGGCCGTCGACCTCCACCAGCAGACTGTCCTCGCCCTCCTCGACGGCGGTCGCCTGCACCCGCAGGCCGGCGAAGTGCGCCAGCTCGTCGATCGCCTCGGCGACCATTCGCTGGCGCTCGGCCGGCGCGGGGTGGGTCGCCGACACCTCGTCGTCGCTGTCGGCGACCTCGTCGTCGCGGTCGACCGCCTCGCCGTCGCTCTCCCACTCGCCGTCGACCGCCGCTTCCGTCGCCGGCTCTACCGGTAGCTCGACGCCCGACGGCGGGGGAGCGGGGGAGGTCGCGTCGGTCGCCGCACCGTCGTCGACCGCCTCGTGGGTGGCGGCGGCGAGCGCCGGCGAAGGGGGCGCGATCTCCGGCGCCACCGGCAGCTCGACGTCGACATCGGTGACCGCAGCGGGGGTATCGACCTCGTCGAAGCGTCCCGCATCGGCATCGGTCGCCGCCGCGCGGTCCGCCACCCTGTCGTCCACCTCGGCGTCCACCGCAACCGCATAGGCGTCTACCGCCTCGTCGTCCCGCGCCTCGTCGTCCGCCACCCTGTCGTCCACCGCATCGTCGTCAGCCACGACGCGGTCGCCGGCATCGCGGTCC
>JBPEXA010000243.1:0-1975 GCA_052032135.1 Thermoanaerobaculia bacterium
GTGGTCGGCGCCGACCCGGTGCTCGACGGTCTCTGGCCGCGGATGACGACCCCCTTCCGGATCGGCAGCGACCCGGCCGGAGCGACGATCCGCTATCGCCCCTACGACGCGCCCGCCGACGCCTGGCAGCCGCTCGGCACCACCCCATTCGAGAGCGATCGCTTCCCGGTCGGAGCCTTCCGCTTCCAGCTCGAAAAGGACGGGTACGAGCCGGCCGTGGCGGCGCGATCGCTGATCCCCCAGAATCTCCTCACCGAGCTCAAGAACGCCGAATGGGACTACCTGGAGGACGCGAGCTACGTCCTCGACGTCACGCTGCGGCCGGCCGGCGGCGACGACGGCACGGTCGACGTCGGCGGTGGGATGTACGGCACCGTTCCCGTGCTCGGCTTCCCGGGGATCGCCCCGCGGCCGGTGCCGGCGTACTCGATCGACCGCACCGAGGTGACCAACCGGGCGTACGCCGAGTTCGTGGCCGCCGGCGGCTACCGGCAGCCGGAGCACTGGGATCCCTTCGAGGAGGACGGCGAGGCGATCCCCTGGGACGAGGGGGTGGCGCGCTTCCGCGACTCCACCGATCGACCGGGCCCGGCCACCTGGGTGCTCGGCCAGCCCCCCGCCGATCAGCCGACCCACCCGGTGGCGGGCGTCAGCTGGTACGAGGCGTCGGCCTACTGTCGTTGGAAGGGCAAGCGGCTGCCGACGCTCTTCCACTGGGCCCGCGCCACGCTGCCGAGCTCCGACAACTGGATCTCCTTCAACAGCGTGCTGGCCGGCGCCTCGAACTTCGACGGCGACGGGCCGCTCCCGGTCGCCACCCTCGACGCCATCGGCATCTCCGGCGCCCACGACGTCGCCGGCAACGTGCGCGAGTGGGTGTCGAACCCGTCGGGCGCCCAGCGGCACCTGGTCGGCGGCGCCTGGAGCGATCCGGTCTACTTCCTCCAGGACTCGCTCCCGACCTCCGGTTGGCAGCGCTTCGCCACCGACGGCTTCCGCTGCGCCACCTTCCCCGAGGGCGAGCCGCCGGAGCATCTCGCCGGCAGCGTGCGCGTCAAGCCGGAGCAGCGGTTCGGCCGCTACGAGCCGATCCCCGACGCCGTCTTCGAGACCCGGCGCAGCTTCCACGCCTACGACCGCAGCCGGCCGCTCAACGCCGCCGTCGACTCGACGGAGGAGCTCGACTGGGGGGCGACCCTGGTGTGGGCGTCGATCGACACCGCGTACGGAGACCGCATGCCGATCCGCCTCCACCTGCCGATCGACCATCGGCCGCCGTACCAGGCGGTGGTCGTCTACGGCGGCGGCAACGTCATCCGCAGCCAGGTGATGGAGCCGCTGGGACCGCCGCTCGACACCCTGGTGCGGTCGGGCCGGGCGATCGTCGAGCCGGCCTACGACGGCACCTTCATGCGCAACGACGGCCGCACCCTCCAGCGCCTCGGCGGCGAAGGCCGGACCGAGCTCTTCGTCCACTGGGTCCAGGATCTGGGCCGCACCCTCGACTATCTCGACGAGCGACCCGACATCGACGCCGGCAAGGTCTCCTTTCTCGGCATCTCCCTCGGCGCCGTCCTGGTGCCGTCGCTGCTGCCCTTCGAGGATCGGTTCCGGAGCGCGATCCTCTACAGCGGCGGGTTCGGCGCCATGGAGTCCCAACGATCGATCGATGAGCGCAGCGCCCTCGCCCGGCGGGTCACGTTGCCGGTGCTGATGCTCGGCGGCCGGCACGACTTCAATCACCCGCCCGACCCGTACCAGTCGGAGATGCTCGCCGCGCTGGGAGCGCCGGAGAGCGACAAGCGCCTGCGCATCTACGACGCCTCCCACTGGCCGCTGCCGATGGCCGAGGTGATCCGCGAGACGGTCGACTTCCTCGACCGCTACCACGGGCCGGTCGGCGCCGGGGGTTCGACCCCGGCGCCGGCGGGCGCCGACTAGCGGTCGCCGCGCCGCAGCTCGAAGCGGTGGATCG
>JBPEXA010000244.1:0-6397 GCA_052032135.1 Thermoanaerobaculia bacterium
CGCGACAGAGCGCCGCCGCCTGGCGAACGGTGTCGTCGGACACCGTGAAGGAGGCGTGCAGCGCCACCGTGCCGCGCACCCCTTGGCGGTGGTTGGAGCAGAGGAACCGGCGGCACTCCTCCAGCCCGCGCCGCGCCTCGTCGCGCCCGCCGTTGCGCTCGGTGGCGCCGAAGCCGAGCACCGCCCGCATGCCGAGCTCGTCGCAGGCGTCGGCGAGCACGTCGAGCGATCCTTCGATGCAGCCGGGCGATTCGTGGTGGTCGACGAGCGTCGTCGTCCCGGAGAGCAGCGCCTCGGCGACGTACCAACGCGCCGCGGCGCGCAGCGACCGCTCGTCGAGCGCCCGGTCGAGCCGCCACCAGACGCGCTCGAGGATCTCGACGAAGGTGGCGGGTTCTCGCTCGGGCGGCGGCATGCCGAACGGCGCCAGCCCGCTGTAGATGTGGGTGTGGGCGTTGACGAACCCGGGGCGGATGGCGCCGGGCGGCGGCAGCTCGCCGTCGATCAGCGGCGCCGGAGCGGGCGGCGCGCACGATTCCACGAACCCCTCCGCCGCGGTCAGCACCCGTCCGTCGCGATCGGGGCCGAGATCGATCGGCCATGCGGTCATTCTGCTCAGGATGCCACGCTCGCTGACAATCTGCACCAATTCGTGTACCATGCGCGCGACTCGGCGCCAGTGAGCTGACAGCGGGCACCCCTTAGACGGAGCCCGTTCGCACCACCGCCGGGGCCGCAGGGACGCGGGGACGGAGCGCGATCGACGCCCGCCGGTCACTGCAGCAGCGGGCGGCACAACGCGCCGGCCGCGAGCCCAGAGAGGGCTCGACGAGTGATCCAGGACAGAGCCAACGTGATCGAACCAGTCTGCGCACGGCACCGGGCGGCACCACCCCTCTGACCGGCATGGCCGAGCCGAACCGAGAGCAGAAGCCCGACTCGCGGAAGCGGTCCCGCCGGCAACGGCGGGGTGGGCGCCCGGTGCCGCTCTACAAGCGGTCGAGCTCCCACTTCTCCCCCGACGACCGTCAGCGCGGCAACGACTACTACCGCGAGGACCGGGTGCGGCTGGAGGTCAACGGCAACCGCGCGACCGCGCGCGTCGCCGGCACCGACCGCGACGAGTACCGGGTCGGCATCGACTGGGCGCGGGTCGGCGAGCGCCGCGTTCACATCTTCTGCGAGTGCCCCGCCTTCGCCAACGGCAAGTCGTGCAAGCACATCTGGGCGACGCTGCTCGCGCTCGCCGAGACCGGTGCCGAAAACCAGCCGGCCGGCAAGGACCGGCTCGGACTGCGCAAGGACCGCGCCGCCCGCTGGCCCGAGTTCGGTCTCGCCGCCGAGCCGGAGCGCAGCGAACCGCGCTCCCGTTCGCGCCGGAGCGCCCGCGAGAGCAGCCGCCTCGGCGTCTCGTGGCGGTCGCAGATCGCGGCGGTGCGCGAGGAGATGGAGCTCAACGGCTCGACGCTGCCGTCCGCGCCGACCGCCACCGCTACGGCCAAGAAGACCAGCGGCACCCGCTTCCTGATCAACCTGGCGGCGAGCACCGGCAGCGACGGCCTGGTGATCGATCTGTTCGAGAAGACCGCCGCGGGTCGCGGCAAGGCGCCGCCGACCAAGCTCAAGCGTGCCAGCCTCGACGGCGACGAGCTGGAGAAGCTGCTGCGCGGCTACGGCGGCGAAGCCGAGTCGATCGCGCTCCTCACCGCCATGCCGATCTCGGCACCCGCCGCCAAGGGGAGCGGGCGGCGGCGCAAGAAGAAGGGGAAGCCGAACGGCATCCAGCGCTTCCGGCTGCCGTCGGGCCTGTTCGACCCGTTGCTGCCGACGCTCTCCGCCCAGGGGGATCTCGGCTGGTGGGACGGCCGCGCCTTCCGCACGGTCCACGACCTCAAGTGGGACAACGGCAATCCCTGGGAGCTGCTGTTGAAGATGGAGCCGGCCGCCGACGGCGCCACCCGGATGCGCGGTTACCTGGTGCGCAACGGCGACAGCGTCACCATCGGCAAGCCGAAGCTGATCGTGATGACCGACGATCCGCACCTGGCGCTCATCATCTTTCCCGACACCGTCGCCCGCCTCGCGACCGACCGCCAGCGCGATCTGCCGTGGATCAAGCTGCTGCGCGCCAACCCGGAGATGCTGATCCCCTCCGGTCACCTCGAGGACGCCTTCTCGGAGCTGCTCGAGCTGCCGTCCCTGCCGCGCCTCGAGGCGCCCGAGGACCTGCAGCTCGGCGTCGAGACCTCGGAACCGAGCCCGCGCCTGGTCCTCGAGCACCGTAACGACCTGCAGTTCGCCGAGCCCAAGGTCGAGGCGGAGCTCTCCTTCGACTACGGCGAGCTGACGGCGAGGGCCGACGACCTGAGCGCCGCCGTCGTCGACTGGGACACCCGCACCTTCGTGCGCCGCGACGTCGAGGCCGAGCGCAAGGCGCTCTTCCGGCTCCTCGAGCTGGGCGTCAAGACGATCCCCACCGCCAACGGCACCGAGCTCGAGCTCGACCCCGACCAGCTGCCGGCGATCGCCGAGCCGTTGCTGCGCGAGGGGTGGTCGGTGGAGGTGACCGGTGTCGCCATGCGGCCGCCGAGCCCGCCGGCGCTGAAGGTGGAGAGCGGCATCGACTGGTTCGAAGTGTCGGGAGAGGTCGATTTCGCCGGCGACACGGTCGGCCTCAACAAGGTGCTCGCGGCGATCCGCAGCGGTGAGCGGTTCGTCGAGCTCGACGACGGCTCCAAGGGGCTGCTCCCCGAGGATTGGCTGGAGACCTACGACTCGCTCGCCCGCCTCGCCCACGAGGAGAGCGACGACGGCCTGCGCTTCCTGCCGTCGCAGGCGCTGCTCGTCGACGCGCTGCTCGCCAGCATGCCGCCCGCCAACGTCGACCAGGCCTTTCTCGAGCTGCGCGAGAACCTCCGGTCGTTCGACAAGATCAAGCCGAAGAAGGAGCTGCCGAGCTTCGACGGCGAGCTGCGCAAGTACCAGCGCTACGGCCTCGGCTGGCTGTCGTTCCTGCGGGAGTTCGGGCTCGGCGGCGTGCTCGCCGACGACATGGGCCTCGGCAAGACCGTCCAGGTGCTCGCCCTGCTGCAGAGCTACCGGACCCCCTCCAAGACGACCAAGCTGCCGTCGCTGGTGGTGGCGCCCCGCAGCCTGGTCTACAACTGGATCGACGAGGCGGCGCGCTTCACCCCCAAGCTCAAGGTCGTCGAGTACCGCGGCGCCGGGCGCGAAGCGCTGCGCGAGAAGCTCGACCGCTACGACATCGTGGTCACCACCTACGGCACCATGCGGATGGACATCAGCTACCTCGCCACCGTCGAGTTCGACACCGTCATCCTCGACGAGGCGCAGGCGATCAAGAACCCGTCGTCGCAGACCGCCAAGGCGAGCCGGCTGCTCAACGGCCGCCACCGCCTGGCGCTCACCGGCACGCCGATCGAGAACCACCTCGGCGAGCTCGGCTCGATCTTCGAGTTCCTCAACCCGGGCCTGCTCGGCCGGCTGCCGGTCCTCGAGGTGCTGGCCGGCGGGCGGACGCCGAGCGAGAAGGAGCTGGCGCTGGTCGCCGAGGGGATCCGCCCCTTCATCCTCCGCCGCACCAAGGCGGAGGTGCTGCCCGACCTGCCGCCCAAGACCGAGCAGGTGCTCTACTGCACGCTGCGCCCCGAACAGCGCGCGCTCTACGACCAGCTGAAGGTCCAGTACCAGCAGACGCTGCTCGAGCAGGTGGAGGCGAAGGGGGTCGGCGGCTCCGCGATCCAGGTGCTCCAGGCGCTACTGCGCCTGCGCCAGGTCGCCTGCCATCCGGGGCTGGTCGACGAGGAGTGGGAGGAGGCGGGCAGCGCCAAGCTCGAGACGCTCTACGAGCAGGTCGCCGAGGTGCTCGACGAGGGGCACAAGGTGCTCGTCTTCTCGCAGTTCACCAAGCTGCTCGCCTACGTCCGCAACCAGTTCGACGAGGAGGGGACGCCCTACGCCTACCTCGACGGCCAGACCCGCAACCGCGCCGAAGTCGTCGAGCGCTTCCAGAACGACCCCGAGTGCGACCTCTTCCTCATCAGTCTCAAGGCGGGCGGCACCGGCCTCAACCTGACGGCGGCCGAGTACGTCTTCCTCCTCGACCCGTGGTGGAATCCGGCGGTCGAGGCGCAGGCGATCGATCGCGCCCACCGGATCGGCCAGGAGCAGCCGGTGTTCGCCTACCGGATGATCGCCCGCGACACCGTCGAGGAGAAGATCCTCGAGCTCCAGAAGTCCAAGAAGCAGCTCGCCGAAGCGATCCTCGAGGGCGAAGGCGGCTCGGTCAAGGACCTCACCGCCGAGGACCTGCAGATCCTCCTCAGCTGACCGGCGGCTGCGCCGCGGCGCGCTCCCACCTCGGCTGCACAACCCCACCGGCCGTTGTGTGCTATGGTGCCGGAGTTGCACCCGCAGCGTAAGTATCGATGAACACTCGGTTTTCGAGGAGGACACTGATGAAACGACTCGTCATCGCCATCGCCATCCTCGCGCTCGCCGTGCCGGTCGCCGTCTCGGCGCAACCGGAGCCGGAGCGCATCCCCAAGGCCCAGGGCGTCAAGATCGGAGGCGTTCCCGAGGGTGTCGGGACGATCCAGTACGATCCGGGCGCTCCGGCCGACAGCTTCGTCGGCCAGACCGGGCCGAGCGTCACCATCGGCAACCGCTTCAGCTCCCGCAACGGCCAGCCGCTGAGCCCCGGCTCGGTGTCGGCCTTCTCCTTCTATCCGCAGAACTTCCCCGGCGGCCTGGTCGGCTTCTGGGGACCGCCGACCGGCGGCGGGGGCGCGCCATTCTTCGGCTCGATCTACGTCTCGGGCGTCGCCAGCAACACCTTCAACGTGTTCGCGATCACCCCAAACAATTTCGGCACAGACTTCATGGTCGGTATCTACATCCCCACCTCGGGCCAGATCGGCATGCGGAGCGCCTCGACCGCCAACCAGGGCTTCCACGCCATGCAGATCAGCTGGAACGGCGGCTCGGGCGGCAACTACCAGTCGATCGCCAGCAACAACGCGATGTTCCGCGTCAGTGGCTCGATCATCGTGCCGGTCGAGCTGATGGAGTTCGACCTCGACTGAGGTCCGATCTCTCGACATCGAGTGTTCCGACGCCCCCGCCTCGGCGGGGGCGTCTTCGTAGGCGCCTCCGCTGCCGGCGATGGGCGCCTGTGCTACGGTCGCATCGATCGACGGCCACCTCGAACCGAGCGGCATCCAGCGCCGCGCCGGTACGGACCAACTGGAGGGAAACCATGAAGAAGCTCTCGCTCACCATCATCGTCGGGGCGCTCCTCGCCCCCGCCATCGCCGACGCCCAGCCCGAGCCCATCAACGAACGCGGCAAGCCTCGCTCCTCCGTGAAGCTCGACGGGCCGATCGAAGGGGTCGGCGTCGTGCAGTACGATCCCGGAGCGCCCGCCGACAGCTTCCTCGGCCAGACCGGTTCCATCATCGACATCGGCAACCGCTTCAACTCGCGCAACGGCCAGCCGCTCAGCCCCGGTTCGATTTCCGGGCTCTCGTTCTACGTCACCGGCAACACCTACGGCAACGCCCTGGTCGACCTCTGGACCGTGACCACCGGAGGACTCGCCTTCCAATTCGGGTCGATCGGGATCGGCACAGTGGTGAACGGGACCTTCAACGCGGCCACCTTCTCGCCGCTCAATCTCGGTATCGATTTTCTCGCCGGCCTCTACCTTCCTTCCGGCGGGGCCGGCGCCGGTCAGATCGGCTTGCGCAGCGCATCGACCAACAACCAGGGCTTCCACGCCATGCAGATCAGCTTCAGCAGCCCCAACGTGTCGACGCCGATCCCCGGCAACAACGCCATGTTCCGGGTCACCGGCAGCATCGTGGTGCCGGTCGAGCTGATGGAGTTCGACCTCGACTGAGGTCCGGTCTCTCGACATCGAGTGTGCCGACGCCCCCGCCCCGGCGGGGGCGTTCGACGTTCAGAGCTCCTATGTGTCGATCAACACTGGAGATTGTCCGGCCAGCGGCTACAATCGAACGGTGAACGCCTGCCGCCAGCGCCGTCGCCTGCGGGCCGCCGCAACGGTGGTGGCGGTCGCGGTCGGCGCGCTCGCCGCCGGCTGTGCCAGCGCGCCGGCCACCTCCCCTCCATCGGCGCCGACCGAGCCGAACGAGCCCGCCGCCGCGGCGCCGTCGGCGGCCGCGCTCGAGCCGGTGCTCCGGGAGGAGCGGCAGCATCTCGCCGAGGAGCGCGTCCGCTCGATCGAGCTCGAGCAGGAGCTGCTGAAGATGCGGGCCGAGCTCGCCGCCGCCGAGGAGCGCTACGAGGCGCTCGCCGTCGAGCTCGAGACCACCCTCGAAGAGGTGCTGCGGTCGAAGGCGAGCGTGCGCAGCGT
>JBPEXA010000245.1:0-4885 GCA_052032135.1 Thermoanaerobaculia bacterium
GTCGTGGATGTGCGAGTCATGGTGTCCTCCTTCACCGATGGGGGGTGCCGCGCGGGCCGACGGCGTAGACGTAGCCGCGATAGAAGACGAGGTCGTTGGGCGTCGTCCACCAGTTGACGACCTCCTCGAAGTCCGACATGCCGTTGCCGGCGGACGGCGAGGTGCGCCAGGCGCGCGACTCCCCCTCCTCCTGGTCGACGTCGAGGGCGATGCCGAAGATCTCCCAGCCGGGGGCGAGGCGGATGCGAAAGCGGTCGATGCCGACGTCGGTCCTGGGCATCCCCCATGCCGTCTGGTGCGAGCCGTGGAAGCTGGCGTCGTCGTCGGTGGGGCAGAAATAGGAAACGACGTCGGAGTCGTAGAAGTCGGGGCTGCAGCAGTCGGTGTCGCTCGACGTGCTGCACTCCACCAGCTCGACGTCGCTCTGCGGCAGCAGCCGCACCTCGCGCGCGGCGACGAAGGTCAGCAGCCAGGAGTTGCTCTCCCATCCCTCGGCATTCTGGATCACCAGCGCTACCGTTTGATCCGGGACGCCGGAGACGTTGTCGGCGATCTGCAGCGCCACGCCCGACCCGTCGGCGTTGGCGGCGACGATCGAGATCTCGAGACGATCGACGCCGTCGCCGCCCCAGTTGCCGAGTAGAAAGGCGCGTCCCGCTTCGCCCGGCAGCGGCAGCCGCTCGCCGAAGACCACGAAGGGCGCGGCGTTGCCCGGCTGCACGATGCCGCCGAACGGGCCGGAGGAGATCACCGGCCGCAGGTCGACGATCGCCCGCTCCTCGTCGAGCCCCGCCCGCGGCCGCTCCTCGACCGGCACCAGATCGCCGTCCGGCGCCTGGCCGGCGGTGATACAGCTGGTGACGTCGACATCGACCAGCGCCTCCCCCGTGCAGTCCGGCGAGCCGGCGCGGATGGTGTAGCTGCCGGCGGTGTCGTAGACGTGCTGCCGTACCTGCGGTGAGGAGAAGTTCGCATTCATGATGCAGTCGAGATTCGGGTTGGCGGTGCAGTTGCCGCCGCCGTTGCACGTCGCCGAGGAGGTGTCGAAGTCGTAGCACACCCGCAGCTGATTGCAGGTGCCGGTGCCGGTCACCTGAACGGTGGCGGTGCGATCGACGCAGACCGGTGACGGCATGACGCTGACGCCGTCGACGGTCTGCGCCCCGCTGCCCGGTGGCAGCGCCGCCCAGCCGAAGGCGAGCGTGACCAGCAGCAGCCAGCGATGGCTCGAACGCCTCTGTCTCCTCTCCATGGATCTCCTCCCTTGGAGAGAGATGGCGCCGCACAGCCGCCCCTCGTTCCCGGGGCGACGGGTGAGCGTGGCGCCTCGCGGCACCCTCCCTCTCCCTGCAACAACATCGTGAGTGAATTGAGGAAAAGCTAGCAGCTGGCGCCGTGCAGCGCCATGGAGAGCTGCACTGGGCGGCTGGAGCGCTCAGGCCAGCCGTTCGAGCCGCGCCGGCACGTGCTTGTGCCACGGGGTGCCGGCGAGGCCGTCACGCCGCTGCGAGTCGGTGAACTCGTTGGGCGGCACGCCGCGCCGCTCGACCGAGCCGTCGGCGCGGGTGTAGTCGATGCCGGTGCCGTTGGGGAGCGAGACGTGGCCGGGCGCCATCCGGTCGCTCACCTCGACGATCACCTCGGCGCTCGCCCGCGGGGTGACCAGCCGCACCGCGTCACCGCTGTCGCAGCCGAGGGACGCGGCGTCCTGCGGGCTGACCCGCAGGCCGGCGTAGATGCCGGTGCGGTGCCATCCGGTGTCGCGAACGGCGGTGTTGGCGGTGTCGCTGCGCCGCTCGCCGGCGGAGAGGACGAGCGGGAACTCGGCGTCGCGACCCGGCGGCTCGGCGAGCGCCGGCGCGAGGCCTTCGAGCAGCTCGGGGATGGCGAGCTCGATGCGGTGCCCCGGGTGCCGGATCGCCCTCCAGCTGTCCTCGTAGCTGCCCCGGGAGTAGACGACGCCCGACGGCGAGGCGAGCAGGGCGCGGAACAGCCGGTTGGCGGCGATCGGCACCGGGCCGGCGAAGCCCGCCCGGCGAGCCTGCCGCCGGAACTTGCGGACGTAGTTGACGCACAGCCCCCACACCACGGCGGCCATCTCCATCCCCTTCGGCAGCGTCGGCCCGAGGGTGCGGTAGAGCAGCGGCCCGGCGTAGCGCAGCAGCCGCGGGCGGCGGGCGACGGTGGCGGCGAAGGCGGCGGCGAACAGCGTCAGGCCGCCGCGGGCGGCGACCCGCAACCCCCGGTAGTCGCGCTCCGACAGCTCGCCCATCGCCTCCAGCAGGCGGGCGATGATCTCGCCCTCGTCGAGGGTGCCGTCGAGGGGCTCGAACACCGGTTGCCGGAGATGGAAGGCGTTGTCGGGGAACTCGAGGTTGAAGAAGGTCGCCTCCGCCTTCTCGAACTGGCTGGAGGAGGGCAGCACGTAGTCGACCTGGCGGGCGGTCTCGGTCATCGCGACGTCGATCGCCACCGAGACGTCGAGCGCCCGCAGCGCCTCGCGCATCCGCTGGCTGTCGGCGAGCGAGTGCACCGGGTTGCCGCTCTGGATGATCATCGCCCGGTAGCGATCGGGGTGATCGGTGAGGATCTCCTCGGGGATGACGTTGCACGGGATGAGGCCGATGATGATCTTGGCGCCGGCGACCGGGCTCGAGCGCTCCGGTTTCGAATGGCGCCCCGCCTGGCCGCGGCTCGCCTTGCCGAGCGACAGGAAGGGGACGAAGGCGTTGGCGGTCCCCGGTCGCCCGTAGTGGCCGGTCAGCAGCCACACCAGGCGCTCGAGATAGCTCACCAGCGTCGAGTGCACCGACATCTGGACGCCGAGGTCCTCGGCGAAGGAGACGCTCTCGGCGGTGGCGATCCGCTCGGTCACCTCGCGGATCAGCGCCTCATCGATACCGCAGACCGCGGCACAGTCGGCGACCGAGATCGGCTCGAGGGCGGCGCGCACCGCTTCGAAGCCGCTGGTGTGGGCGGCCAGCCACCCCTCGTCGACCCACCCCTCCTGGACCAGGATCGCCGCCATCGCCGCCATCAGCCAGGCGTCGGTGCCGGGGCGGACGGCGAGGTGGTAGTCGGCGCGCTCGGCGGTCTCGCTGCGCCGCGGATCGATCACCACCAGGCAGCGGTCGGGATCGCGCGCCAGCTCGCCGATCACCGCGCGGGCGCGCGCGAGCCCGTGCGACTGCCACGGGTTCTTGCCCAGGAAGACTCCGACCTCGCAGCGCTCGAAATCGCCGTGGGCGCCGATGCCGAGCATCTTGCCCGCGACCCAGAACTCGCCGGTCTTCTCCTGCGCCAGCGCGTTCGATCGATAGCGGACGCCGAGCGCCTTGAGCCAGGCGTCGACGTAGGTGCCACCCAAGTGGTTGCCCTGGCCGCCGCCGCCGAAGAAGAGGATCTTGTCGCCCCCCCAGCGATCGCGCACCGCGGTCATCCGCTCGGTGATCTCGGCGATCGCGGTCTCCCAGTCGACCGCCTCGTAGCTGCCGTCGGCGCGTCGCCGCATCGGCGAGGTCAACCGGTCGGCGCCGTTCTGGTAGTGGTCGAGACGCTGCGCCTTCTCGCAGACGTAGCCTCTCGACACCGGATGCGCCTTGTCGCCGACGATGCGGGTGAAATGGCGGCCGTCGGTCTCGACGGTGATGCCGCAGTTGATCGAGCAGAGGATGCACGCCGTGCTGCGGCGGTCATCGACGACGGAGACCGGCTCGACGGGCATGGGGGGCGAGCTTATCGCCGCGGGGGTCTGCGCACTGCCGGCAGGAGGAACTCGATCACCACGCGATCGGTCAGCTCGTGCATGCCGCGACGGTTGTAGTGAGTGCTCGTGATCACGGCGACGGCCTCGTGATCGGGGAAGACCACCACCTTGTTACCGCCATTGCCGGACATGTAGAAGGCGTAGCTGTCGTCGGCCTGGTCGAAGTTGCGCAGCCACCAGAGGTAGCCGTATTCGACGCCGTCGTCGACGCGCACGTGGGGCTGGGTCATCCGCTCGATCCAGTCCGGAGACACCAGGCGCCGCTCGGCGACGAAGCCACCCGCCTCGACGAGCTGTCCGAGCGCCAGCAGATCGAGGCTGCGCAGCTTCAGTCCTCCTCCTGACTGAGCTTCCCCGAGCGGGGAGTAGGGCCACTCTCTCGAGGTGATCCCCAGCGGGCGGAACAGCACCTCGTCCGCGAACTCGTCGAGTGGCCGGCCGGCGGCTCGCTCGATCACGCGACCGAGGACGAAGACGCCGGCCGTGCAGTAACTGAAGGCGCGGCCGTATTCGGACTCCGACGGCTTGGCGGCCCACGGCGGGAAGCCCTTGATCGGCAGATCGAGTGTGAACTGAAGCCAATCTTCGATCAGGTACATCCGCTCCTCGTTGCCGCGAGAGAAGCTGTTCCAGTCGTCGCACTCGAGCAGCGAGCTCATGGTGAGGAGGTCTTCGATCGTGACGATCGTCTTGCGCGGATCGGGATGGGCGACCGGTTGCTTCTCCGGGAAGTAGTCGAGGATGGTGCGTCCTACGTCGCTGATCTCACGGCGGTCGATCGCAATGCCCATCAGTAGGGCGGTGATGGACTTGGTGGCCGATCTTGTGTCGCGCAGGGTGTCGACTTCGCCGGCGAAGTAGCGCTCGTAGACCAGCGTTCCCCTTTGCGCCAGCAGCACGCTGCCCAACCCCGGAAACTCTCCCGCCGCGACGGCGGACTCGAGGGCTGCGAAGGGATCGTCAGCAGGCTCGGGATCAGCGGCAGGCGAGGTCGCTGAGGGCGGCGGCGGGACGTCGGGCATCGCCGCCGGCGAAACGAGCGGCGTGAGGGCGAGCGCCATGGCGCATCCGACGGGGCCGGCCCTCTTCATCTGTCGAGGCTAGCAAAGGCCACGTCGC
>JBPEXA010000246.1:0-9186 GCA_052032135.1 Thermoanaerobaculia bacterium
CTCGGTCGGCGGCGCCTCGGCGGGCCGCGGCAGCCGGAGCGGCTCGCCCGACGGTGACACGCCGGCGACCGTCTCGGGCAGCGGCCCGCTGCCCGTCGTCAGCATCCGCCCCCGACCGCCACCGACGCGGACCGCCCATCCGTGCTCGCGGCTCATGCTGGTGGCGAACCCGGAGGGACTCGATTCGCTGCGCCGGACTCTCCCTTCCTTGACGAACACCTCCGCCAGCGCCCCGCCACCGGCCGACAGGCGGTCGCAGGCCCGGCGCAGCTCGTCGAGCGAGCTCACCCCTCGACCTCGACGTCGTCGAGCAGCAGGGAGGGCGCCCGCGCCCAGACCGGCAGGCGGTGACCGCCCTTCGCGCACCATCCGGCTCCCGCCTCCTGCGCGTCGGCCCCGATCGTCGCGATCGAGCGCAGCAACGCGCCGACCGAGCCGCGGATCCGTCCGGCGGAGCAGAGACGGCCGAGGCCGCCGCCGTCGAGGCGGCGTGCCCAGGCGAAGCGCAGCTCGACGTCGCCGGTCACCGGGTCGAGACGCCCCCCCTCGAACTGGCGAACGTAGAGGCCGGAGGTCGCCGTGCCGAGCAGGTCGGAGGCGCCGTCAGCCGGCGGCACCAGCTCCAGGCGGTAGGAGCGCGGTACCGGTGCGGTGTGGCGCCCGCTGCGACGCCCGGCGCCCGGCAGCAGACGCGGAGAGGTGCCGGTCGCCGCCAGATCCGCCAGAGGAGCGACCACCGCCCCCTCCCTCAGCAGCGCTCGCCGCACCACCGGCATCCCCTCGTCGTCGACCGTCCGGCGGATCGGCTCCGGCGCCCGCTCCCAATCGTCGACCACCTCCACGCCGCTCCCGGCGAGCGCCACCCCGATCGCCGCTTCCGGGTGACCGGTCATCGCCAGAGTGTCGGCCTCGAGAACGTGAGCGACCGCCTCGTGGAGGAGCACCGCGGTCGCCGCCGGGCCGAGCAGCACCGGCTGGCGGCCCGCCGGCGACTCCTCCCGTCGTCGCACCCGGAAGATCGAGGTGACGGCGTCGGCCAGCGACTCGACAGCGTGCGCATCGAGAGCCGTCAGCAGCGCTCCCGCACCCCCCCACGGCGTCTCCACCCGGCAGCTGTAGAAGCGCTCCGACTGCGCGGGGGGCGCGAGCATCGCGCCGACGACCCGCTGCAGGCGATGGTGGGCGCCGACCTTCCAGCGTCGCGGGAAGGCGGCGTGCCGTTTGCGCACCGCCGCCGCCACCGCGTCGACGAAGGCGCGCAGCGGCTCGGTCTCGAGCTCCGACGCGGGCGCTTCGCCGACCGTCCTGGGAGCGGGCGCCACCGCGCGCGGTCGTGCTCTCGCCACCCGCGCCACCGCGTCGCAGAAGGCGTCCGGCGACAGCTCGTCGGCACTCGCCAGCCAGCTGCGGCCGTCCCGCAGCAGGCGGACGGCGAGCCCGCTGTCGACGCGAGCGACCGGCTCGAGCGCCTCCTCGTCTCCTTCGAGAGCGAGCGACCGCTCGATCTCGAGATAGGCGTCGACGTGGTCGACCTCCGGTTCGGCGATCTGCGCCAGGCTGCGCGCGATGCCGGCCGTGTCGATGTCATTGAGCGGCATGGTCGCTGGCCGGTCCGGCGCGCGGCATCGGCGCCGCGCCGGACCTCCGAGGGCGGCCGCAGTTTGTCTCATATGATGGACGGCCATCAACGCCATCCATCTCTGGGAGCCGACCCGGCTCGGGAGCCGCCGCCGCGTGATCGACGACAAGAACGCACCGCTGGACGAACTGGAACGACGGCTCGCCGCCGCCCGCTCGGGCGGCGGCCCGGATCGCATCGAGCGACAGCACTCGAGCGGCAAGCTGACGGCGAGGGAGCGGGTCGATCTGCTGCTCGATCCCGGCTCCTTCACCGAGATCGACGCGCTGGTGACGCACCGCTGCCGCGACTTCGGGATGGCGGAGAAGACGATCCCCGGAGACGGCGTGGTCTGCGGCTACGGCACGATCGACGACCGGCTGGTCTACGTCTTCGCGCAGGACTTCACCGTCTTCGGCGGTTCGCTGTCGGCGACCAACGCTCGGAAGATCTGCAAGATCATGGATCTCGCCGTCGACAACGGCGCGCCGGTGATCGGCCTCAACGACTCCGGCGGGGCGCGCATCCAGGAGGGGGTCGCCTCGCTCGGCGGCTACGCCGACATCTTCCTGCGCAACACCCTCGCCTCCGGCGTCGTGCCGCAGATCAGCGCCATCATGGGGCCGTGCGCCGGCGGCGCCGTCTACTCACCCGCGATCACCGACTTCATCTTCATGGTCGAGGACACCAGCTACATGTTCGTCACCGGCCCCGAGGTGATCAAGACGGTCACCCACGAGGAGGTGACCAAGGAGGAGCTCGGGGGCGCCTCCACGCACTCGACGAAGAGCGGCGTCTGCCACTTCACGGTCGCCAACGACGCCGCCTGCCTGCTCGGCATCCGCGAGCTGCTCGGCTACCTGCCGAGCAACAACCTCGACGATCCTCCCGCCGGCGGCAGCGACGATCCGGTCGACCGCGAGGCGCCCGAGCTCGACGACCTGGTGCCGGCGGACCCCAACCGCCCGTACGACATCAAGTCGCTCATCCAGGCGGTGGTCGACGACGGCGCCTTCCTCGAGGTCCAGCCGTCCTACGCGCGCAATCTGGTCGTCGGTTTCGCCCACCTCGGTCGGCAGAGCGTCGGCATCGTCGCCAACCAACCGGCCTACCTCGCCGGGGTCCTCGACATCGACGCGTCGCTCAAGGGCGCCCGCTTCGTGCGCTTCTGCGACGCCTTCAACATCCCGCTCGTCACCTTCGAGGACGTGCCCGGGTTCCTCCCCGGCACCCGGCAGGAGTTCGGCGGCATCATCAAGCACGGCGCCAAGCTGCTCTACGCCTTTGCCGAAGCGACGGTGCCGAAGGTGACGGTGATCACCCGCAAGGCGTACGGCGGCGCCTATTGCGTGATGGCGTCCAAGCACCTGCGCACCGACGTCAACCTCGCGTACCCGACCGCCGAGATCGCGGTGATGGGTCCGGAGGGGGCGGTCAACATCCTCTACCGTCGCGAGCTCGCCGAGGCGGACGACCCCGAAGCGTCGAGAGCGGCTCGCGTCGAAGAGTACCGGGCGCGCTTCTCCAATCCCTACGTCGCCGCCGAGCGTGGCTTCATCGACGCCATCATCGAGCCCCGCCTGACCCGCTCCCACCTCGTCCGGTCGCTCCGGCAGCTGGCCGGCAAGCGGCAGGGGATGCCGCCCAAGAAGCACGGCAACCTGCCGTTGTAGGCGACCGCCGGGCGGAGCAGGACGGTCGCTTGACACGCTCCGGGCGGTCGGGCAAGCTCGCGTGTCACCGCGGAGAACGAAGGAAGCGACATGCGTGAAAAGGATCGAGAGCTTCGCCGGCGGCGCCAGCGCCGCCTCAAGCGCCTCAAGCAGCGGCGCCGCGAAGCGATGATGGCGATCGCCTCGTCGAAGCGGCCGGCGGCAAAGAGCAGCGGCGGCACGAAGAAGACGGCCGCCAAGAAGGCGGCCAAGAAGACCGCCGCCAAGAAGACCGCTGCCAAGAAGACAGCGGCGAAGAAGACCGCCAAGAAGGCGGCCAAGAAGACCGCCAAGAAGGCGGCGAAGAAGGCCGCCAAGAAGGCGGCGAAGCCCGACACCGCCGACGAGTGACGATGCGGGACACCGCGCCGCTGGCGGCGGTCGATGCCGAGGTCGCCGAGGCGATCGAGCGGGAGCGGCGTCGCCAGGACGAGGGGCTCGAGCTCATCGCGTCGGAGAACTTCGTCAGCGACGCGGTGCTCGCGGCGACCGGATCGGAGCTCACCAACAAGTACGCCGAGGGGTACCCGGGCAAGCGCTACTACGGCGGCTGCGAGGAGGCGGACGTCGTGGAGCGCCTCGCGATCGCCCGGGCCAGGGAGCTGTTCGGCGCCGAGCACGCCAACGTCCAGCCGCACAGCGGGACCCAGGCCAACATGGCGGTCTACTTCGCCTTTCTCGAGCCGGGCGACGTGCTGATGGGGATGGACCTGGCGGCCGGTGGGCACCTGACGCACGGCCACCCGCTCTCCTATTCCGGCCGCGACTTCGAGGTCGCCGCCTACGGCGTCGAGCGCGACAGCGAGCAGCTCGACTACGACGCGGTCGCCGCCGCCGCCCGCGAGGCGAGGCCCAAGCTGATCGTCTGCGGCGCCAGCGCCTACAGCCGCACCATCGACTTCGCCCGCTTCCGCGCGATCGCCGACGAGGTCGGCGCGCTGCTGATGGCGGACATCGCGCACATCGCCGGCCTCGTCGCCGCCGGGGTGCACCCGTCACCAGTGCCCCACTGCGACGTCGTCACGACGACCACCCACAAGACGCTGCGGGGCCCGCGCGGCGGCATGATCCTCTGTCGGGCGGACCACGCCCGCAAGGTCGACCGCGCGCTCTTCCCAGGCATCCAGGGGGGACCGCTGATGCACGTCGTCGCCGCCAAGGCGGTCGCCTTCCGCGAGGCGCTCGGCGACGCGTTCGTCGCCCACCAACAGCAGATCGTCGCCAACGCCCGCGCCCTCGCCGCCGCCCTCCAGGACCGCGGCTACCGCATCGTCTCCGGGGGGACCGACAACCACGTCTTCCTGATCGACGTCGCCGCGGCCGGCCTGACCGGCAAGGTCGCCGAGGCGGCGCTCGAAGCGGCCGCGATCACCGTCAACAAGAACACGATCCCCTTCGATCCCAACCCGCCGATGGTCGCTTCCGGCATCCGCATCGGCACCCCGGCGGTGACCACCCGAGGCATGGACGCCTCCGCGATGGAGCGCATCGCCGAGCTGATCGCCGCAGCTCTCGAGGCGGTCGACGACGCGGCGGCGCTCGACGAGGTCCGCGGCCGAGTCCGGGACCTGTGCGCCGACTTCCCGCTCTACCCCGCCTGAGCGCCGGCGACGTCGATCTCCACCGCCGGCGGCGGCGTACCGAAGCGCTGTCGCAGCATCCGGCGCACCGCTCCCACCAGATAGATCGAGCCGCAGACCAGCACCGGTCGACCGAGCTCCAGTGCGGCGAGGGTCGCTCGCCGGGGATCCGGCTCGACGATCGGCTCACGGTCGCCGATCGCGTCGCGCAGCGACGCCGCGGGACGTCCCCGCGCCGCCGGCGGTGTGGTCAGCACCACCCGTCCGGCGATCGGTAGCAGGCTCGCCAGCGCGCCGCCGGCGTCCTTGTCGGACAGCGCGCCGAAGACCAGCGTCCACGGGCGCTCCGCTCGCAGCGCGGCCGCCACCGCGGCCGCGGCCTGGGGATTGTGGGCGGCGTCGAGGACCAGCCGCTCGCCGGCCGGCAGGACCACCTCCTCCAAGCGGCCCGGCCATCGGCAGCGTCGGGCCCCCGCCTCGATCGCCGGCGGCGCCAGTCGGTTCCAGCCGAGAGCGGCGAGCTCCTCGGCGGCGCGGACCGCCACCACCAGGTTCGCCCGCTGGTGCGCTCCCGCCAGCGGAGGCGCGAGCCGGTAGCCGGCCGCCGGCGTCGTCAACTCGCCGTCGCCACGCCAGCGGGTCCCCTCGAAGGCGTCGACGGCGATGGCGCCCCGCCGAGCCGCCTCCCGCAGCAGGACGTCGCGCGCGAGCGGGTCCCGGGCGCCGAGGATCGCCGGCGCCCCCCGCCGGAAAACTCCCGCCTTCTCCCTCGCCACCGCTTCCTTGGTGCCGCCGAGCAGCTCGACGTGGTCGAGACCGATCTCGGTGACGATCGACAGACACGGTCGGCCGACGTTGGTGGCGTCGAGGCGGCCGCCCAGCCCGACCTCGAGCACGGCGATCTCGACGGTGTCGGCGAAGCCGACGAACGCCGCCAGCGTCAGCGCCTCGAAGTAGGTGGGCGGGTCGGCCGATCGACCACCCGCCGACAGCGCCCGCGTCAGCCAGCGGCGGAATCGCCCGTGGTCGAGGGCGACGCCGTCGACACGGAGGCGCTCACGGGGCGACTCGAGGTGCGGCGACGTGTAGAGACCGCTGCGATAGCCGGCCGCCACCAGCATCGCGTGGAGCAGCGCCGCCGTCGACCCCTTGCCGTTGGTGCCGGCGACCAGCAGGTGCGGCAGGCGCTCCTGGGGATCGCCGAGGGAGGCGAGGCGCGCCCGCATCGCCTCGAGGCCGAGACGGATGCCGCTCCCTTCGAGCTCGGCGAGGATCGCCGCCGTCGAGGGGCTCAAGCGCCGAGGTGGCGCAGCGCGGTCGCCACCGTCGACTTGAGCTGCGGTCGATCGACGACCGCGTCGAGGAAGCCGTGCTCGAGGAGGAACTCGCTGCGCTGGAAGCCCTCCGGCAGCTCCTGGCCGATCGTCTGTTGGATGACGCGCGGACCGGCGAAGCCGATCAACGCACCCGGCTCGGCGATGTTGACGTCGCCGAGCATGGCGAACGACGCGGTCACCCCCCCGGTGGTCGGGTCGGTCAGCACCGAGACGTAGGGGAGGCGGGCCGAGCGCAAGCGGCCGAGAGCGGCGGCGATCTTGCCCATCTGCATCAGCGAGAGAACCCCCTCCTGCATGCGCGCGCCACCCGACGCGGAGACGACGACCAGGCTCCGGCGGCGCTCGGTCGCCTCTTCCGCGGCGCGGGTGATCTTCTCCCCCACCACCGATCCCATCGAGCCGCCCATGAAGCCGTACTCCATGACCGCCAGCACCACCGGACACCCCTCGATCGACCCCTCGACGACGATCACCGCGTCCTTGAGGTCGACCCTCTCCTGGTAGGCCTTGAGCCGGTCCTTGTACGACTGCGTGTCCTTGAACCCGAGCGGGTCGGCGGGCCGCACGCCGGCGAACAGCTCCTCGCCGGCGGCGTCGAGCAGCAGTTCGATCCTCCGCCGCGCGTCGATCCGGAAGTGATGGCCGCACTTCGGACAGATCCGGTGATTGCGCTCGAGCTCGCGCGAGTAGATGATCTCGCGGCAGCCGTCACACTTGACCCACAGCCCCTGCGGTACCGGGCTGCGTCCGCTACGGACCGCCTTCGGCTTCTTCGCCTTCCGGAACCAGGCCATCGCCCGACTCTAATCGATCGCTGCCGTCGCGACGACTCGGGCGATCGCGGGCGGTCGATCCGACCCCTCCGGAGCGTCGATCGCCGCGCTGCCGCCGCCCCCCGCCATCGCGCGGAAGAGCAGGTAGCCGACGAGCACGGCGATCGGCACGACGACCCACCACCACCGCCGCAGCGCCTCCAGCAACGACGCTCCCTCCCCGGAGGCCGCCGCCGGCCGGTCGGGCTGGAGCGACTCCGGCACCGTCGTGGCGGCGCGCGGCACCCGCACCGCGAACAGCTGCCGCAGGTAGGCGGCGATGTCGGCGGCACCGGGCCGGGTGTGGAGGCTGTCGAGCGACTTGCCGATCGCCTTGACCACCTTGCCGGCGCTCGACGGGCGCCGTTCGGGGTCGACGTCGAGCAGCGCCATCACCCACTCGTTGATGTCGGAGGGGATCGTCGGATCGACGTCCTCCGCTTGCGGGATCCGCTTCTCGCGGACCGCGACGCCCAACGCCTCGAGGTCGTCGGCGCGGTGCACCGGCACCCCGGAGAGCATCTCGTAGATCAGGCTGCCGAGGGCGTAGAGATCGGCCTTCAAACCGCCGTCGCCGTCCCAGTCCTCGGGCGCGATGAAGCGCCACTGCGTCCAGTCGAGCTCGACGGCCGCCAGCTCGTCGGCGGTGCGACGGCTGCCGAAGTCGCGCAGCGTCACCCGCCCGTCGTCGCCGATGAGGACGCTCGACGGCACCAGCCGGCCGTGCCGCGCCTTCTTGCCCTGCGCCTCGATCGCCCGCAGGCCGCTGGCGATCCGCTCGGCGATCAGCACTCCGATCCCCAGCGGCACTCGCGCCTCGACCTGGTGGACGCGGTCGACGATCTCCTGCAGGGAGCGACCCTCGAACGGCCCGGTGACGACGTAGTCGACGCCCTCTTCGCGGCCGAGATCGAGCACCTTGATCAGGCTCGCGTCGTCCCAGCCGGCGGCGGCCGAGAACCCCTCCACGAACGACTCGACGGCGTTGGCCCGCCCGCGGACCTCGACGCGCGGTCGCTCCAGCACGGCCTCCTCGTCGCCGTCGACCGGTCGGGCCCGCCAACGCTCGGTGGCATCGGTGTACTCGAGCAGCTCGAGGAGCTCGTAGCCGCCGAACCTCTCGCGTTCCTCTTCCGGCTCCGCCTCTTCCGACGCCTCCTCGATCGGCTCCTCTTCGACCGCTGCCGACGCCTCGACCTCGCCCGGCGCCGCCGCCTCGCCGGCGAGCACCTCATGGATCGTGATGCGATCCGGGTGGTCGTCCGCCTCCCCCTCCCACTCGCCGTCGGGCTCGCCGGTCAACAGGCTCTCCACCTGGCGCTCGATCTCGATCTCCCCGGGATCGGACGGCTGGGCCTCCTCCTCGGCGAGGTCCTCGTCGGAGGGCTCCACCAGCTCCTGCACCTCCGCCTCCATCGGGTCTCCACCCTCACCGGCGGCGGTCTCGGCCTCGGCGTCGACCGGCGTCTCCTCCACCTCCGGCTCGACCGCCTCGACCGGCGCCTCGGCCGCCGCCCGCTCGACCGGTGCCTCGTCCGGCTCCGCCTCGACCGGCGTCTCCGCCACCACCCCTTCGGTGGTCGCCGCCGTGGACTCGGCGAGGGGCGGCTCGGAGCCGGAGATGTCCTCGAGGATGTCGCCGAACAGCTCGCTCGTGGTCAGCTGCTCGTCGGGCACGGCCGGCGCCGCCGCCGCCTCGCGCGGCGCCTCGAGCCGCTCCCGCACCCGACCGACGATCTCCTCGTCCGCGGCACCACGGACGATCGACGCCTCCTCCCCGGCGGCGCCGGCGTCGTCGACCAGGAGGAGGATCGCCGGGCCGCCGTCGTAGCTGCGAAAGGTCTGCAGCAGGCCGTCCGCCTGCTCCATCGAAGGATCGACGATGAGAAGCTGCGGAGCGTGGTCGGCGGCGGCGCGAATCGCCTCCTCCTGCGAGCTGCTGGTCGTGACCCGCCACCCTTCGGCGGTGAGAAGCTCGCGGAGCGGTGCGTCCCGATCCGCGTCTTCGACCGCCAGCAGGATCATCGACATCGCAGACCTCCCCCTTTCCGACCGACTCTCTATCATCCGATCCTCGCACCGTCAATCGAAAGTCATTGCTGCGAGAGCACTTAGCACCCGGCACCG
>JBPEXA010000247.1:0-2463 GCA_052032135.1 Thermoanaerobaculia bacterium
CGGTGACCGGCGCTGGGATGGCGGTGGCGAGCAGGGAGAGCGCGACGAGCGCCATGACCCGCAGCGCTCGGCCCGACGACGATCGGGGGCCGGCGGACATCGCGCGGTCGATCGAGCTGCCGCTCACTGCGCCCTCGGGAAGCGATCGGGTTCGGGGAGTGGGTCGGGCTCCCGGATCTCGGGCGCCGCCACGCGAGCGGCGGCGATGGCGACCGCCGTCACCGCGCAGATGCGCACCTCGTCGACCCCGGGCGGGGTCGGCAGCGGATAGACGAAGTCGGTGACCTGTTGCTCCTCGGGGGCGAGGTAGAAGAGCTCGGAGCCGAGGATGACGTTGCCCGAACGGTCGACCGGCTCGCCGGCGTCGATGTCGGCCCGGTTGCACGGCCGGGCGCCGATCTCGATCGTCGCCTCGCGGTCGTCGCCGGATCGGTTCTCGACCTCGACGGTGACTTCGAGCATGCCGTCGTCGACCCGGTGGGTGAGCGCGCGGGCGCTCACCCCGGGCGCCGCGCGCGAGTTGGAGCGCGATCCCGGCTCCAGCCGCGAGAGGACGCGATCGAGCTCCTGGCGCCGCAGGTTGAGCAGCACCCACTCGTCGTGCAGCTCGCGGACGCCGGGGGCGGCGCTGGAGCGCTGGTCGGCGGCGCGGCTGCGCGCCTTGGCGTCGATCTCCTCGAGCAGCTGCGAGGCGGTCACGGCGCTCCCTCCCGAGGTGGAGGGGATGAGGCCGGTCATGATGGTGTGCGCGCGCTCGGGCCCGACGGTGGCCATGGCGTCCCACAGCCGGTTCTCGAGGAGCTCGATCTCCCGCCGCAAACGGGCGTTCTGCGCCGTCAGCCGCTCGCGGTCGTCGGTCGAGCGCAGATCGGCGGCGGCGGGCTCGGCGGCGGGCGCATCGTCGTCGCCGGGCAGCCACAGCACCAGCGCGAAGCCGACCGCGATGACGACGATCAGGACGTGCAGCAGAGTGATGCGAGGCTGGCCCATGGCACCGCGATCGGCGCTCGGAGCCCCGATCGGCTCCCGATCCTAGCCGACGGTGTCGCGTCACCGCAGTCGAGCGGGACGCCCCTTCCCGATCGCACGCCGATCGGTGCACAATCCGCCCGTGCTGACGGTGCGCGGACTGAACCGGGTGGGGACCGACGGTCGCCACCTGCTGCGGGATCTCTCGCTGCGCCTCGAAGCGGGCGAGCGGCTGGCGATCGCCGGCCCGTCGGGGGCGGGAAAGACGCTGCTGCTGCGGGCGCTGGTGCTGCTCGATCCGTGGGCGAGCGGCCGCCTGGAGTGGCGCGGCACGACGCCGGCCGGCGACCGCATCCCGGCCTACCGGCGGCAGGTCCACTACCTGGCGCAGAAGCCGGCGCTCGGCGAAGGGCCGGTCGAAGAGGCGCTGAGCGCCCCGTGGCGGCTGCGGGTGGCCGGCGCCGAGCGCTACGACCGTGAACGGATGCTGGAGCTGCTGGCGGCCGCCGGCCGCGACGCCGGGTTCCTCGACCGTGCCTGCGGCCATCTCTCCGGGGGTGAGGCGCAGCTGGTGGCGGTGGTGCGGGCGATCGCCCTGGCGCCGCGGGTGCTGCTGCTCGACGAGCCGACGGCGGCGATGGATCCCGACACCCGCGACGCCGCCGAGCGGCTGCTCGAGCGGTGGTTGGGCGACGACGGCGAGCGGGCGTGGATGTGGGTCAGCCACGACCGTGAGCAGCGCCGCCGCCGGACCGACCGCACGCTGCGACTCGACGGCGGTCGCCTGCGGGGGGTGGCGTGAACGCGGCGGCGAGCTATCTCGAGCTGTCGTACGGCCGGGTGGCGATCGCCGCCGCGCTGGTGCTGGTCAACGCCGGGCTGTCGCTGGCGCTGTCGCTCGGTATCGAGCGCCGGCTGCTGATCGCCGCCGGGAGGACGGTGGTGCAGCTGCTGCTGGTCGGTCTGGTGCTCGAGTGGGTGTTCGGCCTCGACCGCTGGATCGCGGTCGCCGCGGTGGCGCTGGTGATGGTGCTCGCCGCCGGGCGAGCGGCGATCGGCAACGTCAGCCGGCGCTACGCCGGCATCTGGATCGACGGCCTGCTGGCGATGGGCGTCGCCTCGTGGGCGATCACCGGCCTCGCTCTGGGAGCGATCGTGCAGCCGCGGCCGTGGTACGAGCCGCAGTACGCCATCCCGTTGCTGGGGATGATGCTCGGCAACTCGCTCAACGGGGTGTCGCTCGGCCTCGAGCGCTTCGGCGAGGAGCTGGCCGGCGGCCGCGGCCGGATCGACGGCCTGCTGGCGCTCGGCGCGACGCGATGGGAGGCCGCTTCCGGCGCGGTGCGCGCGGCGATCCGTACCGGGCTGGTGCCGATCACGAACTCGATGATGGTGGTCGGCATCGTCAGCCTCCCCGGCATGATGACCGGTCAGCTGCTCGCCGGCGTGGCGCCGGTCGAGGCGGTCAAGTACCAGGTGATGATCATGTTCCTG
>JBPEXA010000248.1:0-2990 GCA_052032135.1 Thermoanaerobaculia bacterium
GCCGCAGAGGCGGCCCGGCGCCCTCGCCACCAGCACGCCGCGGCCGGTCCGGTCGGCCGGCAGCAGGCTGTCGCTGGTCAGGTCTCCCGCGCGGCCGAGGTCCTCCGCCAACGCTCGATCGACCGCCTCGCGGCAGGCGAGAGCGGGCATCGACGGCGCCAGAGGGTCGCTCACGACCCCGCCGCCCCGACCGCGCGGCCGGCGCCCTCGAGTCGCTGGAAGCACGGCGTCAGTGGACCGTCGACGCCGATCCGCACCGCCCAGCGGTGCCTGTCCGCGGCCACCGTCGGGCGATCCGTGCGGTGGTGACTGCCCCGCGATTCGCGACGCCGCGTCGCCGCCGCGGTGATCAGCGCCGCAGCGGTCCACATCGAGCGCAGCCGCGGGTCGCCGCTCGCCGGCGCCTCGAGCTCGGACAGCTCGCGGCGAGCGCTCTCGAGACCGTCGCCGTCGCGCAGGATGCCGAGGTGGCGGCTCATCACGGCCCGCATCGCCGCCTCGACCGCCGGATCGCAGCTCGTCGGATCGGCGACTTCGACCGGCTCGGGCACCGCCGTCACCGGCCGTCGCGGCTGGCGAGCGAGGTCGCGCGCCACCCGGCCGCCGAAGACGAGGCACTCGAGGAGCGAATTGCTCGCCAGACGGTTGGCGCCGTGGACGCCGGTGCACGCCACCTCACCCGCCGCCCACAGGCCAGGCAGGGTGGTCCGACCGTCGAGGTCGGTCAGCACCCCGCCCATGTGGTAGTGCTCGGCGGGCCGCACCGGCAGTCGCTGGCGGCGGGGATCGAGGCCGTGGCGGCGGCAGATCGCCCACACCGTCGGAAACCGCTCGGCGAAGCGACGCGGCGCGACCCCGGTGGCGTCCAGCCAGACCTGGCCGTCGCGCAGACGGCGGGCGATCGCGCGCGCCACCACGTCGCGCGGAGCGAGCTCGGCGCGAGGGTCGAGCGCGACCATGAACCGCTCGCCGCGGTCGTCGACCAGCGTCGCCCCCGCTCCCCGCAGCGCCTCGGTCAGCAAGGGGCGTGGATCGCTCTCCGCCGCGAGCGCCGTGGGGTGGAACTGCACGAACTCGAGGTCGGCGAGCCAGGCGCCGGCACGCGCCGCCATCGCCAGGCCGTCGCCGGTGGACGAGGCGGGGTTGGTGGTGTCGCGGTAGAGGCGGCCGATGCCGCCGGTGGCGAGCACCACCGCCGGCGCCAGGAAGCGGATGGCTCCCCGGCTCGGATCGTGAGCCTCGACGCCGATCACCCGCCCACCGGCGACGATCAGGTCGCGAGCGACCACGCCCCGCTCGACGATGACGTCGGTGCGCGCCAGCACCGCGCGGCCGAGCGCCCGCGACAGGTGGTGGCCGGTGCGATCGCCCTCGGCGTGCACGATCCGCGCAAGGCGATGCGCCGCCTCCCGTCCCAGGGCGAGCTCTCCGTCCGGCCCACGATCGAAGCCGGTGCCGAGCCGCTCCAGGGTCTCGATCCAGTCCCGGGCGCCGAGGGTCAGCGCGTCGACCGCCCCCTCGACCGCCAGCTCACCCGCAGCCTCGATGGTGTCGGCGGCATGCCGGGCCGCGCTGTCGCCGGCGCCGAGGGCGGCCGCGATCCCCCCCTGCGCCATCGCCGAGGCGCCGTCCGCGCCGGGAGCCCCCTTCGCCAGCAGCCGGACCCGGCGGCCGTCGATGGCGAGCGCCGTCGCCAGTCCGGCGGCACCGCCGCCGACGATGACGACGTCGGAGACCTCGACCGGGACCGCGCCGCGCGTCACACCCGCACCTCGAGCATCCGCTCGACAGCCCGCCGCGCCCGCTCGGCCACCGCCGGGTCGACGTCGACCTCCGGCGCGAGGTTCCGGAGCGCGGCGGCGATCTTCGGCAGTGTGATGCGCTTCATGTGCGGGCAGAGGTTGCAGGGACGGATGAACTCGACCTCCGGCAGCTCGACCGCGACGTTGTCGCTCATCGAGCACTCGGTGACCATCAGCACCTTCTCCGGCCGGCGCCGCCGGACATGGTCGATCATCCCCGAGGTGGAGCCGACGAAATCGGCTTCCGCCAGCACCTCCGGCGCGCACTCCGGGTGGGCGATGACGTCGAGTCCGGGATGGGCGGCCCGGACCTCGCGCAGCTCCTCCGGTCGGAACCGCTCGTGCACCTCGCAGTGACCGTTCCACAGGATCACCTCGACGTCGGTGCGGGCGGCGACGTAGTTGCCGAGGTACTCGTCCGGCAGGAAGATCACCCGCTCGCTCCCCAACGACTCGACGACGGCGACCGCGTTGGCCGAGGTGCAGCAGATGTCGCACTCCGCCTTCACCTCGGCGGAGGTGTTGACGTACGTCACCACCGGCACCCCCGGATGACGGCGGCGGAGCTCGCGGACGTCCCCGGCGGTGATCGACGAGGCCAGCGAGCAACCGGCGTCGAGATCCGGGATCAGCACCGTCTTCTCCGGGCTCAGGATCTTCGCCGTCTCGGCCATGAAGTGGACGCCGCAGACGACGATCACTCCGGCGTCGGTCTCCGCTCCGGCATAGGCCATCGCCAGCGAGTCGCCGGTGAAGTCGGCGACCCCGTGGAAGATCTCCGGCGTCTGGTAGTTGTGGACGATGACGAAGGCGTCGCGCTCCGCCTTGAGCCGCTCGATCTCGGCCAGGTAGGGGGCGTGGACGCGCCATTCGATCTCCGGCACGACGCCCCGCAGGCGCTCGCCGAGGGCGGCGAGGCGCGCCGATCGAGGGGTCGGTTCCGGTCGTCGGGCGAGATCATGGATCATGCGGCTCTCCTGCGATGGTGGTCGTCGGGAGTCGAAGCGCCGGCTTGCGCCTCGACTTATGCTAAAACAGAGCATAAGTCAGCGTGGCGGCCGTGTCAACCCCCGTGGTCGAGCCCCTTGGGTCGAGCCCGTGGTCGACCTCGTGGTCGAGCCCCCCTCCCCGAGCCCCCGTCCCAGAGCCCCCATCCCGGAGCCCCCGTCCCGGAGCCCCCGTGCCGAA
>JBPEXA010000249.1:0-10437 GCA_052032135.1 Thermoanaerobaculia bacterium
GACCGCCGCCTGCACGCGGTCGGTCGTCAGCAGCTCCCGGTTGAGCTGGCGACAGTAGGGACACCAGTCGGTGTAGAAGTAGACCAGCAGCGGCCGATCGGCCGCGGCGGCCGCCTCGACCCCGCGACGATAGCCGTCGGCACCCTCGAGCCAGTCGATCTCACCGGCCGGCGCCGCCGCCGCGACCAACGGCCACAGGAGGGCGGCGAGGGCCCACCCCGGACGTGGGCGGCGTCGAGCGGTCGTCATCGCGCGGCGATCATCTCACGTCGCGCGACCGCCGCTCCAGCCGTCAATCTCCCATCAGCACGTCGCCGAGCCCGCCGAGCACCGAGCCTTCGCCGGTCCTCTTGCCACCGGTCTGCGGCGCCGCGGCGTAGACCCGCGAGGCGAGACGGCTGAAGGGCAACGATTGAATCCACACGGTGCCCGGACCGGTGAGACGTGCGAAGAACAGCCCTTCGCCGCCGAACAGCGCGGTCTTGATGCCGGGCACGCTCTGGATGTCGTAGTCGATCGAGCCGTCGAACGCCACCAGGCAGCCGGTGTCGAGACGGAGCACCTCTCCGGCGGCGAGCTCGCGCGACACCACGGTGCCGCCGGCATGCAGAAAGGCGAGGCCGTCGCCCTCCAGCTTCTGGAGGATGAACCCCTCGCCTCCGAACAGCCCGGCGCCGAGCTTGCGCTGCAGCGCGATGCCGACCGAGATCCCCTTCGCGGCGCAGAGGAACGCCTGCTTCTGGCAGAGCAGGGTTCCGCCGAGCGTCTTGAGGTCGACGGGGATGATGCCGCCGGGGTAGGGGGCGGCGAAGGCGACCTTCTGGCGCCCGCCGCCGGCGGTGTTGGCGAACAGCGTCATGAACAGCGACTCGCCGGTGAGGATGCGCTTGCCGGCGCCCAGCACCTTGCCGAGCAGCCCGTCCGCTTCGCTCTGGGCCGAGCCGTCGCCGAAGATCGTCTGCATCTCGATGCCGGGGTCCATGTACATGAAGGAGCCGGCCTCCGCGACGCACGCTTCGTTGGGATCGAGCGTGATCTCGACGAACTGCATCTCCTCGCCGACCACCTCGAAGTCGATCTCGTGGGCGCCCATCGGCGCCGGCACCGGGGGCGGCGCCTGCCCCGTGCCACCGAACTCGGGCCGCGTGCGGGCGGGCTGCCAATCGCTCATGCCGGGTCCGTAGACGTGGGCGTCACGGGGGACGCGCCCGGCGTCGAACTCGCCCTTCAGCTCGTCGAGGGTGAACGGACCCTGCTGCTGGCCGCCAACGGCGGCATACCAGACCTTCTCGTCAGCCATCGCTGCCTCCTTGTCGGCGCCAATCTACCGAATTGTGCCGGCGGCGGCGATCCGCGCTCGGCCCACAACGAAAAATGGTGGGTTGATCGCCCCGGGGCCGGGCTCCGACCAACCCACCGATCGACTTGGCTGAGGGACGCCGCCAAGCCGAACTCAGTCCGTTGTGGTGCGCTCTCGCTCCATTCACGGGATATAGGCGCCGGCGATCGGTTTTTGTTACATCGCCGCCGAACATCATCGATTCCGGCCGCCGCCCGACGGCTCGAAGGCGTCCCATTCGCGGGCGATGACCGTCCTCAGGCTGGCAGCGAAGCCGGCCAGGTGATCGACGTCCCCGCGGCCGGAAGCGACGAACGGGTCCATCACCGTGCAGCGGATCACCGAGATCCCGCCCGCGTCGCGACACTGGCGCCCGTCGTAGCCGAGATCCTCGGCGAGCCGCTCGACCGCCTCGCCGTACTCGGCGCAGCGCAGCACCGTCTTGGTGACGAAGTAGTCGGGGCGGTGCCCGCCGTCGCCGCCGATCGACATCGCCGCGTAGATACGATCGACGAACGCGTTGCTGCGCGCCAGGGAGTCGATCTCCGGTCGGGTGACCGCGAAGCAGACGATGTTGAGATCGGGCGGCGGCAGCAGCACCACTTCGAACGGCGCCCACTCCGATGCGTCGAGGCGACGCCACAGCGCGTCGGCACCGCGGCAGGTCTCGACGATCAGCCGACCGTAGCCGCGGGCGTCGAGCGGCAGCACCTTGTGCGACATCCAGACGCCGGCCGCCGCCGCGCCCGGCTTCGACCCCTCGAAGATGTAGCGCCCGATGTAGCCCCACTCGGACGCGCCGCGGTGGAAGAGGTAGGGCGCGTCGACCGCCAGCAGCTCCCGCACCCGCGGATCGCGGAACAGCACCGCGCCCGCCGGGTAGGGGACGAATCCGAGCTTGTGAGGATCGATGGTGGTCGAGTCGGTGCGCTCGACGGCGCACATCGCCGCGTAGACGCCGGCGCTCACGCAGCCGTCGCCGCCCCACGCCTCGACCGCCGCCTCGTACGAGCGGCGCTCGCCGGCGTCGTCGCGGGTCATGGCGACCGCATAGCCGCCCCAGGCGGCGTCGGTGTGGAGGTGGAAGGCGAGCCCCAGCTCGCGCGCCGCCCAGCGGCGGACGTCGGCGATGCGGTCGACCCGGTCGACGGCGCTCTCCTCGGTGGTGCCGAGCACGGCGACGCAGGCGATCACGCTGCGGCGCTCGGCGGCGAGGCGCCGGCAGGTCGCCTCCAGCGCGGCGGCGTCCATCCGGAACCGGTCGTCGACCGGCACGTGCACGAGCTGATCGCTGCCGATGCCGAGCGCGTGGCAGATCTTCTCCCACGAGTAGTGCGCGGTCGAGGGGACGAGGACGACGCTGTCGGGGAGCGGGTCGCCGAAGGCGGCCGTCAGCCGGCGGGCGTACTCCTGATAGCCGAGCTTCGCCAGCGAGTGCTCGGCGATCTCGCGGGCCGCCGCCTCGGGGTCGGGGCCGGCGGCGCCCAGTCGGTCCGCGAGATCGAGGGTGGCGCCGACCTCGATGTTCAGCAGCTGCCAGAGGTCGAGCTGCTCGATCGCCTCGCGGCCGCCACCGGGGAGATCGACCTCGAGACCGGTCACCCCGAGCGCGTCGGCGGCCCCGCGGATGGCGACCGGGAGGTACTTGACGTTGCGGGCCGCCCACACCGCCTCGAAGTTGGCGACCGTGCCGCCCGAGGTCAGGTGCCCCCAGTGCGCCTCTGGGTAGCCGATCATGGCCGCCAGCTGCGCCGCCACCTCGAGCTCCATGCCGGTGGTGACCGGGGACGCCTCGGCGGCGACGTTGTTCGGGTTGTAGAGCATCGTGGCGAAGTAGCCGATGACGCTCGCCATCGTCAGATCGGAGCTCATGTGCCCGACGTAGCGGGGACTGAAGAAGGGGACGCCCCCCTTCAGGTCGCCGAGCAGGCCGAGCAGCTCTTCGGCGAGGATCGAGACGCTGCGCTGGTACGGCTCGGCCCGCTTCTCGCGGCTGCCGACCAGGAAGCCGTCCTCGGGATGGACGTTGCGGCGCCAGAAGACGTGGTCGCGGATCGCCTCGAGCAGCAGACGCTCGAACAGATCGGCGTTCTCCCCCTTCGGTCCGAGGAAGACCGACGCGAGGTCGAGCGCCGCGGGGCGCTCCGGCGGTGGATCGCTCATCGTCCCGCTACCCTCCCGCCTCCGGCTGCCACCGTCAACCGTCCGGCGGGGCGCCCGCCGAGCGCAGGCGGCGGAAGCGCGGATCGTCGCGCAGCGGCAGCCAGGTCGCCTCGTCGAGGACGGCGGCGTCGAGCGCGCCGAGGGCGGCGACCGCCGCCAGCGCCCGCAGCGCGGTGTCGGCATCGTCCGCCGCCATCGCCATCCGCGCGAGATCGAGCCGCAGCCCGGTCGACGCCGGATCGAGACGGGTGGCGATCTCGAGCATCAGCACCCCCCGACCCGGGTCTCCCTGGCCGGCGAACAGGCGCGGCAGCAGGAACCCGGTCTGCGCGCGCAGCCGCGCCAGCATCCGTCGCGCGGCGAGCGCCTCCGGCCGCCGTTCGCTCTCCGCCCGCATCCGCAGCGCCTCGAGATCGACCATCGCCAGCACCTCCTCGAGGCCGAGCGGGATGGGCGCCGCGGCGGCGGTGGCGTTGAAGGCGGTCTTGATGCGGTCGAAGATCGCCCGCTCCCAGGCGAACGCCGCCGCCTGCTCCGCTGCCGCGGCCGACCACCGATCGCCCCCTTCGATCGCCTCCGCCTCCGCTTCGACCTCGGCGACGGTGTGCAGGCCGGCGAAGTCGCGAGCGACGGCGCGGAGCTCCATCGCCGCCTCGAGCGGGCGGCCGGCGGCGTCGAGTCGCGACGCCCGGGCGACGCGCGCCTCGAAGGCGTCGGCGATCAGCTCGCGGTCGAGCGGCCGCCGACCGGAGCGCATCGCCTCGATCTCCATCCACTGGAGCGCTTCGGCGGCCACCTCCGGCGGCGGCCACTGGTGCGCACCCTCGAACCGTCGCAGCCGGAAGCGGGCGCCGACCGCTCTCAGCTCGGCGGCGAGGTCCCACAGCTCGAGAAAGTTGTAGTCGGCGTCGCCGATCGCCGAGAAGAGAGCGAAGGGGGGCCGCTGCTCGACCGGGCGCTCGGTCGGCGGCAGGCCGGCGCCCCAGCCGATGACGCCGGCGAGCTCTCCGGCGCGCACGTAGCCGAGGAGCGCCGCGATCCGCGCCCCGCCCGAGAAGCCGCCGGCATAGCGGCGGCGGGGGTCGATCGGAAAGCGTGCATGGGAGTCCTCCCACATCGCGATCATCGCCCGCCGGTTGGGCTCGAACTCGCCGTCGCTCTCCGCCTGGTTGGAGCCGAGGACGATCCAGCCGAGCGCCTCCGCGGCCGCCTGATGGTGGCGCACGATCTCCGCCCCTCGACGGCGCGCCTCGAACAGATAGAGCACCGGCCAGCTGCGATCGGGCGTGAAGCTCGACGGCAGGTAGAGCGCGTAGGAGTGCTCGGCGTCGACCGCCGACGTCACGGCCTCGATCACCTCGCCGCGCGGCAGCGACTCCGCCGCCGCCGGGGCGCCCGGCTGCAGCAGAGCCGCGCATACAATGCCGCGAGCGATGAGCCCCCGCCACCGCAACTGGATCGCCGTCGCGCTGATCGTGGCGTCGTTCGTGCTGCTGTGGCCCGGGCTGACCAAGCCGCTGCTGACCATCACCGCGGCGATCGATTTCATGGGCACCAGTCGCGAGCTGTTCCGGGAGACCCGCAGCATCCTCCAGACGGTACGCAACCTCCACCAGTCGGGCAATGATTTCGTCGCCGGCCTCATCCTGCTCTTCAGCGTCGTGGTGCCGGTGGTGAAGGGGTGCCTGCTGCTGGTGGCGCTCGGCATCCGCGATGCCGCCCGCCGCTACGGCCTCTTCCGTTTCGTGCGGTCGATCAGCAAGTGGTCGATGGCCGACGTCTTCGTCGTCGGCGTCTACGTCGCCTACCTGGCGGCCAAGGCGACCGACATGCTCGACGCCGTCGCCGAGATCGGCTTCTACTACTTCGCCGCCTACTGTCTCGTCTCGCTGCTCGCCCTCCAGTTCATGGTGATCGAGCCGCCCGCCACGGGCGGAGCCCCGCCGCCAGACCGATGAGCACGATCGCGCCGCCGACCCACTCGGCGCCGGTGATCGTGAACTCGAAGCGCTCCGGAGCGATCGCCGACAGGACGAACTTCGACAGCGTGGTCAGCGGCGGGTTGAGGAAGACGGTGAGCCCGACGAGGATGGCCGGCAGGTGGCGCAGCAGCCAGGTCCACAGCGCGAACCCGAGCACCGTGCACGGCAGGCTGAGGTAGAGGAGCGCCCCCCAACCGGCGGCGTCGAGGGCGCTCCAGCGGCTCCACACCTCCCCCGGCAGCAGCGGCAGCAGCATGCAGCCGCCGAGGCCGGTCGCCAGGTAGCTCCACACCAGCGGCGAGCCGCGGCCGGCGATCGGCTTGCTGAGCACCGAGTAGATCGCCCACGACAGCGGGGCGCCGGCGGTGATCAGCAGCGCCGCCGTGTAGGGGACCGCCTCGCCCCCCTGCCGCGCCCGGCCGATCACCGCCATGCCGATCGCCGCCAACGCCATCGCCAGCCACCACCGGCGGTCGGGTCGCTCGCCGAGAACGAGCAGGGCGAGGATCAGGATGAACAGCGGCGCCAGGGTGGTGGTCAGCGACGCGATCGACGCCGGCACCCCCGACTGCTGGCCGAAGCCGAGGGCGAAGTTGTACAGCGGGACGGCGACGGCGGCGCAGGCGGTCAGCCGCCACGGGCTCGCCCGCGCCAGAGCGATCGCTTCACGACGCCGACGGACCAGCAGATAGCCCCAGCAGATCGCCGCGGCGGGCAGGAAGCGAGCCACCGCGAGGGAGAGCCAGTCGAGGCGAGGGGCGTCGCCGGCGACGAGGAACTCGACGGCGATGAAGCTGTTCGACCACACCAGGAACAGCAACAGCGCCACCCCGGCGGCGAGGGCGACCGGCGGCGCCGGCGGCGGGCCCCGCCGCTGGTCGCGCCGCCCACCGCGGGCTAACATCTCGGGCGCCATGCGATCGATGCTAGCGGTCACCGGCCTCCTGCTCACCCTCGCCGCCCCGGCCCCCGCCGCGGAGACCGGCGAGAGCACCGTGCTGCTGCTGGTCCGCCACGCCGAGAAGGAGGCGACGGCCGGCAACCCCAATCTCACCCCGCGCGGCGCCGCCCGCGCCGAAGCGCTCGCCCAGGTCGCGGCCGACTACGGCGTCGCCGGCATCTACTCCACCGACTTCTGCCGCACCGCGCTCACCGCCCTTCCCGCCGCCCGCCGCGCCGGCATTCCGATCGCCGTACAGGCGACCGGTCACGCCAGCGCCGGTCTCGACGACTGCCGGCCGCCGATCGACCATCCGATCCTCTTTCTCGATCCGGCGATCGGCAGCGCCGCCGATCTGTTGAGCTGGGTCCTCGACCAGCACGCCGGCCGCTCGGTGCTGATCGTCGGCCACAGCAACACGGTGCCTCGGCTCCTCGCCCGCATCGGCGCCGGCATCTTCGAGCCGGTCGAGATCGCCGAGGATCAGTACGACCGGATGTTCGTGGTCCGTGTCGAGCCCGGCCGCCGCACGACGATGATGGAGACGAGCTACGGCGAGTCTGCGGCGACAACGGAGTCGTCGATCATCGAGCGGGCGATCGAGTTTCATGGTGGGGACGCCTATCGAAATCGCCAGATCCGCATGACGCTCAGCTCGAAGTCGGGACGCTTCGAGCTCGACGTCGTTCGCGACGGCGGTCGCTACGACGACCGGGTGATCGACAGCGTCGACGGCTCGCGGCGGGTCACCCGCATCACCAACGACACGGTCGAGCGGACGGTCGGCGGCGAGGCGCAGCCGCTCGACGACGACCAGCGGCGGCGGCTTCGCAGCTTCGTCGACGCCAGGGTCTACTTCCCGTTGCTCCCCTACGGCCTGGCGGCGCCCGAGGTGCGATCGACCGACCAGGGCGTCGAAAGCTGGTCCGGCCGGTCGCTGCAGCGAGTGAAGGTGACGTTCGAACCGGGATCGAGCGACGGCGCGGACAGCGAGTACGCCTTCTGGTTCGAGCCGGAGAGCGGTCGTCTGCGGCAGTACGCCTACACCTTCGACGGCGGGCTGCGCTTCCGCCGGCTGTACAACTACCGCCGCGTCGGCGGCATTCTGTTCTTCGACGCGGACAACCTCGGCATCGACGGCGACGGACCGTTCACCGTCGATCAGGTGACGCCGGCGATGGCGGCCGCCGAGTGCGGCGAGTCGAGCGGCGACTGTCTGCGGCCGATCTCGCGCGTCGAGCTGAGCGACATCGAGGTCGCGCCGCTGCGATGAGCTCGGCGGCCGCGGTCAACGATCGGCAGACGACCCGTCCGCCAGCGCCTCGAGCACCGCTTCGGCGGCGCTGACGCCCACCTCCGGGCCGCTTTCGACGCCGAGGTAGGCGACGGTCCCGTCGTCGATCACCATCGCGTAGCGGCGCGAACGGACGCCGAGCCCGAACGGCGAGCCGTCGAGCTCGAGACCGAGAGCGCGCGCGAGGTCGCCGTTGCCGTCGGCGAGCATCGTCAGACTGCCGGCGGGGTCGACCTGCTGCGACCAGGCGGTCATCACGTGGGCGTCGTTGACCGCCGTGCAGGCGATCAGATCGACCCCCTGCTCGCGCAGCGCCTCCGACTGCACCACGAACCCCGGGACGTGGACGTCGGAGCAGGTGGGGGTGAACGCGCCCGGCACCGCGAACAGCACAGCGGTGCGGTCGGCGAACAGGTCGGCGGTGCGCACCGGCCGCGCGCCGTCCTCCTCGACCCGCTGCAACCGGACGTCGGGGACGCGGTCTCCTGGCTCGATCGGCATCGTCGTCGTCCTCCCTCGCGCTGCACGGCACGCTACTACAGTCGGCGCCCGCGGTCGCCCTCCGGCTCGGCGGCGCGCGCCGTGCCGCCGATGTGGCGGATCCCGTCCGCCGCCACCGGCAGCCAGCGCACCTCACCCCCTTCGGCGAAGGCGACCGCGAGCAGCAGCTGCAGGGTGTCGTAGAACGGGAGGTGGGGTGGCGGGAAGTTGTGATCGCCGATCCCGATGCCGGCGAGCAGCGGCGCCACCGCCGGCGGCGTCCGCGTCGCCTTCCCGCACCCGATGCCGTGCCGGTCGGCGATCGCCCGCAGCCGCTCGCCGCGCAGCACCAGAAAGTGGGTGCGCGGGAAGGTCCGGCCGCTGGCGGGGTTGACCATCACGAACCCCTGCCGTCGGATGCCGGCGACCACCTCGTCGGCCTCCCACGTCACCGCGTCGAAGAGGGTCGGGTCGAAGACGTAGCAGTCGTGGTCGAGGATCGCGAAGTCGAGCGGCAGCTCGCGGAGCAACAGGTCGAGCACCGCGCCGTGGCGGGCGATCGCTCCTCGCACCACCGACAGCCTGAAAATGGGGGTGTCGGGAGCGATCGCCCTCAGCTCGCGCAGTTCGTCGCCGCCGAGGCCGTTGACGATCAGGCGCAGCGGCAGCTCGGGCGGCAGCAGGCGGAGGCACGGCCGCAGCCAGCCGAGGGTGCCCGGCACCACGACGACGAAGGTCGGCAGCCCGCGCCCTCCGCGCAGCGCGCCTCCTCCCCCCAACCAGTGGCGGAGGCGGCGCCGGTCACGGCGCACGACCCGCCGGTCACTCCAGTCGCGGGCGAGCCGCCTCCACGCCCGACCCGGCGCGCTCCGCGGCGGGCGGTCAGGCGGCGGTGCCACCGGCGACCCGCCGCCCCTCCGCCCAGCAGGTGACGTACCAGAACGACGCCCCCGCCTGCTGCGACCACTCGGTCAGCTCGCGACACGCTTCGGCGAACGCCCCGGCGCCGATGCCGCCCGCTTCACGGATCGCCGCCTCGGCGCCGGTGACGACGCCGATCAGGTTGTCGACGTAGAGCTCCCAGTCCTCGGCGCCCCGGCAGCTCCCGAAGCGGGGGAGGTCGAGGCGCAGCGGCTCGAGCCCGGCACCGTCCAGCAGCGTCACCAGCTTCCTCCCCACCAGCGGATCGTTGCCGCGCAACCGGTACGAGTCGACGTACGCCTCCCACAACCGCTCGAAGGAGCGGAGCCGGGGCCACAGCCGCAGCAGCTCGTGATCGTCGTCCTCCAGCACCACCCGCCCCCCCTTGCGCACCGCTTGCGCCATCCCCTCCACCACCGTCGCCGGATCGCGGACGTGCTCGAGCACGAAGCGGCAGTGCGCGACGTCGAAGCGCCCCCACTCTCCCGGTCGCAGCGGTAGCGCCATCGCGTCACCGCGCCGGAACTCGACCGGCGCCGCGAGCGTCGACGGCTGCTCGTAGAGCTGCAGCGCCGTCGCCAGCTGGACCTTGTCGCGCTCGACGCCGAGCACCTCGCCGTGGGGGCCGACCTGGCGCGCGATCGCCTGCGCCAGCAGCCCGAGCCCGCTGCCGACGTCGAGCACGCGGTCGCCCGGCTCGAGCGCCAACGCCCGGAGAGCCCTCGGGTTGAGCATCTCGTTCAGGCGAGTCAGCCGCCGGCGCTCCTCCTCGTGGGTGCCGTGGATGTACTCGCCACCCTCTGGCGGCATGACGGCAATCTAGCACGGGCGGGAGAGCAGTCTCTGGCGCAGCGTGTCGAAGCCGAGGCGGTCGCAGAGGGCGCTCATCCGCTCGCCATCGACCGGCCGCAACCGCAGATCGGCCCAGCGGGCGCCGAGCGAGGCGTCGCGCCGGACGGTCGCCAGACGCCGGGACAGGCGGGCGCCGTCGGCGTGCTCGCGGAGCAGCCGCTGCAGGCGGGCGGCGCCCCGCAGGTCGAGATCGGCGAGGCGGTCGACCGACGCCAGCAGCTGCTCGACGTCGTCGAAATGCCGCAGCAGCGCCACCGCGGTCTTCGGGCCGATCCCCGGGACGCCGGGGATGTTGTCGACCGCGTCGCCGGTCAGCGCCAGCAGATCGGGGATCTGGCGAGGGGGCACCCCGAAGCGCTCCCTCACCGCTCGCGGTCCGTAGCGCCGCCCGCGGCCGGCGTCGTACCAGTCGACGTCGGCGGTCACCAGCTGAGCGAGGTCCTTGTCGGAGCTGACGATGGTGACG
>JBPEXA010000025.1:0-1739 GCA_052032135.1 Thermoanaerobaculia bacterium
ACGGTCGAGGCTCTCCGCGGCCTCCTCGCAGTCCTCCGCGAGGGTGCCGAGGATCTGCGCTCGCCGTCGCTCCTCGGCCGCCCGCTCACGGCAGCCGTCGAGGAGGAAGGCCGCCGTCACCCCCAGGAAGACGACGAGTGCCTCGAGGGCGAGGCCGGCGGCGCGGCGCGAGGGACGGGGGGACGGCTGCTCGCTCATCGACGCCTCGCCGCCCGTCACGCTTCCGGCCGCTCGCCGAACAGCGACTCGCACGCCCGGATCTCGCCGCCGTCGGCGGTGCAGACGGCGTAGCGCTGCCGCTCACCGGCCCACATCGACACGCCGGCCACCGCCCCCGTGCGATCGAGCACGTAGAACTTGAGGTTGAAGTCGGGGCGGCCGTCGGCCGTCCGCAGCCGCCGCTCGACGGTGTTGTCGGCGATGCGGCGCAGGGCGGTGAGGCCGGCGTCGACCGGCGCCGCCCCCCGTCGCATCTCGTCGACGACGAAGAAGCTCGCCAGCGAGTAGAGGTTCGCCTCGCCGCGCCCGGTCGAGCCCGCGGCTCCCACCTCGCCGTCGACGTAGAGCCCCGCGCCCAGAATCGGCGAGTCCCCCACCCGGCCGGGGATCTTCCAGGCGAGGCCGCTGGTGGTGGTGACGCCGCAGACGTCGCCGTCGCCGTTCACCGCGTTGCAGTTGATCGTGCCGTAGACGTGCTCGGCGTCGAGCAGTCCGTCGGCGACCATCGAGCGTCGGGCGCGGGAGGCCGCCACCTCGCGAGACTGCGGATCAGGGTAGTGGCCGGGGTCGGTGCGTCGCTTCCATTCCAGCCATCGCCCGCGGGAGTGATCGGTGTTGAGATCGGCTTCGATGTCGAACCCGACCTGGCGAGCGAAGCGCTGGGCGCCGTCGCCGACCAGCAGATGGTGGTCGGTGAGATCGGCGACCGCCTTGGCGACCGCGGCCGGCGTCCGGACCCCCTCGAGCGCCGCGACGCCGCCCGCGCGCTTCAGCGGACCGTGCATGCAGCAGGCATCGAGCTGCACGACGCCGTCGGCGTTCGGCAGCCCGCCGTAGCCGACGCTCGAGTCCTCGGGATCGCGCTCGACGATGCCGACCCCGGCGACCAGCGCCTCGAGGACGTCCTCGCCGGTCGTGATGCGGTGAAAGACCTCCTCGACACAGGTGCGAGGCCCGCCGTCGCGAAAGCGATGACCGTTGGCCGACGCCACCACCACCGGCCGCGCGGCGCCGGCGCGCCGCACCGCCGGGGCGGCCGAAGAACGGTCGACGGCGCCGATCGCGCCGGCCGCGACCGTCCCTCCGATGAAGCTGCGTCGACTGATCGTGCGGGTCATCCTCGCCTCCTCGCGCCGGTCGGCGCCTGGGTTCCGTCGGTGGGTGAGCGGCTGGGCCCCAGTCTACCGACGGCGGTTGGGGCGCTCCGCGGTTCGTGAGATCCTGCCCCCGTGACCGCCTCGCCCGCCCTCCCACCGAGACGCCGCTGGTGGAAGAGCCTGCTCGCCGGCGTCGCGCTGCTGACCGCATCGACGCCGCTCGCGGCGCAGCCGTCCGGCGAGGCCGATGCCGCCACCGACACCCCCTTCTTCGGCGTGGTCGACGTCGACATCGTCAACCTCGACGTCTGGGTGACCGACGCCGACGGCGAGCCCGTCCTCGATCTGGGCAGAGAGGACTTCGTCGTCCTGCGAGACGGAGAGCCGGTCGAGATCGAGAACTTCTACGCCGTCGCCGACGGG
>JBPEXA010000250.1:0-2296 GCA_052032135.1 Thermoanaerobaculia bacterium
ACCGCGACCGGCTCGCCCTCGATGAGCTCGAGGGGGCGCGCCGCGCCCAGGCGGCCGGTGACGCGCCGGCGGCGCTCGCCGGGATCGATCGGGCGATCGCCGCCGCGCCGGCCGGCGAGCCGGTGATCGCCGAGGTGGTCGAGTTCGCGAGGCTCTTCGGGCTCCAGCTCTTCTCGGCCGGCGAGCTGGTCGAAGCGCGGGACGTCTGGTCCTCGGCACTGCGGCTCGACGAGGCCAATGCGGTGCTGCAGGACTTCCTCGCCGAGGTCGAGGCGCGGCTCGCCAAGCTCGACACCCTGCAGGCCGACGATCGCTAGCGCGTCAGCGCGGCGTCAGTGCCACGATTCGGCGCACGACTCGCAGGTCGCATGCTCGAGCTTCGGCGTCGGCTCGGGCTCGAACAGGCCGAGCAGCGGGATCGCCCCCTCGACCTCGAGCCATTCTCCCGCAGTCGTCTCCACCCGCTTGCACCAGCCGCAGATGACGAGCACCTCGTCGCTGTGGCGCAGCTCGCTGTCGAGGACGGCGCTGTAGTCTCGTGGCTCGCGGCGCAGCAGGCGGGAGGTGAGCTGGAGGCCCCCCGTCCCCAGCGCCTCGATCTCCAGCTCCATGAAGCGACGCTCGTGCGGGCTGTCGCAGCGGAAGGGGACGCGGACCGGCTCGCGGTGCTGGCGGACGTGGCCGAAGATGACCTCGTAGAGCGCGCGCGTGGTCGGGTCGGCGACGAACTCCCACAACGAGCGGCCGATCACCGCCTCCTCCGTCAGCCCCGCCGCCGCGTTGGCTTCCGCGAACGGCAACCAATGGTCGCAGACGGAGGTCAATCGGCAGTCCGCGTCGAGGCGGTAGCGAATCGGCTCCATGGCCCGGGGGGAATTGTACTCCCCGGGAGCGCCCGGTGCCCTAACCGCCGGCGGGCGGCAGCGACATCCGCAGTCGAGTCCCGCCGCCGGCGAGCGTCTCGACGTCGAAGCTGCCGCCGTGAGCGGCGGCCACCAGGTCGACGAGCGCGAGGCTCAAATCTTCGGCCCCGCCGCCGTCGTCCGGCGAGCGGAAGAGGCCGTCCCGGCGCGAGAAGGCCACCGACGCGCCGCCCACCTCGACGGTTACGGTCACTCGACCGTCGGCCGCCGCGAGGCGGACGGTGACCGTCTCGGCCGGCCCGCACGCCTCGACGCCGGCGCGCACCAGGTTGCCGAGTGCCCGTTGTGCGAGCTCCGGGTCGACCGCACAGATCAGCGCTTCCGTCGGGGCGTGGTAGAGCACCTCGACCTCGCGCGAGCGGGCGACCGGCGCCACGGTCACGATCGCCTCCCGGACCATGCCGCCGAGGTCGATCGGGTGCCCGCCGATCGGCTCCGCCGCGGTCTGCAAGCGGGCGATGCTCCGCATGTCGACGTGCATGCGGCGCAACCGCTCGAGGGCGTCGGTGGCGTCGGCGAGCAGCGGGGCGCGCTCGGCGTCCGAGGTCGCCGGACCGAGCAGTTCGAGGGAGCCGGAGAGCACCATCATCGGACTCGCCACGTCGTGGGCGAGGGTGCGGACGAGGAAGTCCTTGACCCGCTCGACGAGGCGCACGGCGCTGACGTCCTGGACGAACAGAACGGCGTAGGGCTCGTCCTCGACCACGATGCGGCGCAGCCCGAGGTGGACCTGCCGCGCCACCTCGACGTGAGGTCGCGGGAACTGGAAGTCGAGCTCGACGTCGAGCGTGCCGCCGTCGATCTCGCGCTCGAAGACGGCATGGAGGTCGCGCACCTTGGTGCACGGCGCCACCTCGTCGAAGAAGCGCTTGCCGATCACGCTGTCGCGGTCACGGCCGGACAAGCGCTCCTCGTAGGCGTTGTAGAAGACGACCCGCGACGCGCGGTCCATCAGCACGACACCGAGCGGCATCGCCTCGAACACCGCCGTCAACACCCGGAGGTCGGCCACTTCCGGTTACCGTAGCACCGATCTCGGCCCCCGACGGCGCGGCGATGCGATACTGGCCCGATCACCCACGAACCGATCGGAGGTGCTCAATGCGTTGCTGGATGCTCACCCTGCTGCTGGCGATGACGGTCGTCGCACCCTCGGCCGCCGGCGAGGCGCTGCTGGCCGCGGCTCGCGCCGGCGATCTCGCGACCGTCGCGCAGCTGCTCGACGCGGGCGCCGACGTCAACGCGACCGATCGCTACGGGTCGACCGCGCTGGCCGGCGCGGCGGTCAACGGTCACCTCGAGGTGGTCCGGCTGCTGCTCGATCGCGGCGGCGATCCCGACCTCGCCGATCATTTCTACGGCGCCCAGCCGCT
>JBPEXA010000251.1:0-1928 GCA_052032135.1 Thermoanaerobaculia bacterium
GGTGGGAAGGTCACGGCGACCCGGCCGTCAGCCGGATCGGGATCGCTGTCGACGGTGTCGTCCGGCGGCGTGTCCTGCAGCGTGAACTCCATGCCCGCCGGGGCGACGAACTCGACGACGTGATCACCGGGCGGCAGGTCGGGGATCGAGTAGTTGCCCGAGGCGTCGGTCATGTCGGTGCCGATGACGGTGTCGCCGACCGTCTCCCGCACGTTGACGGTCACCATCTCGATCGACGGCTCGCCCGCCTCGTTCACCCCGTCGCCGTCGGTGTCCTCCCACACCTCCCCCTCGAGGGTGGCGAACGGCAGCAGGCCGGCGTCGAGGTCGTCGCGGACCCCCTCGGTGCCGTCGAGGGTGAAGCTGTCGGTGCGCCCGGTGGTCGGGTCGACGTCACTGTCGTCGGTGCCGCTGCCGGCGTCCTGGGTGGTGAACGGGCGGCCGAGCGGATCGACGAACTCTAGGCAATAGGTGCCGGGGGCGACCCCCAGCAAGGCGTAGGCTCCACCGCCGGAGGTGACGTCGGAGTCGATCGGCGCGCCGGCGCAGCCGGCGAGCAGGTTGACGGTCACCCCGTCGATGCCGCTCTCACCCGTCTGCAGGCCGTCGCCGTTGGCGTCCTCCCAGACGAGGTCGCCGAGGTCGACCGTGCCCCCGGCGATGGCGGGCGCGACCGCCAGGCCGGTGACCAGCGAGAGGGCGGCGAGAACGGCGTGGACGCGCCGCGACGGCGAGCGAAGCTCCGCCGAAGCCGGTGCGATCGCTCTCCCCCTGACGCCCCCCGGTCGCACGGTCCGTCAGCCCGCCGCCTAGAGTCCCGTCTCGAGAAGCGCCTCGCTGCGGCGGTCGATGCGAGCGGCGGCGCCGAAGCTCTCCGGCGACGGGCCGCTCCCCGGGATCAGCGCCTGGTAGGCGCGGCAGAACTCCCGGTAGGCGTCGTCGTGACGCCCGGCGGCGAGCATCTGATCGGCGACGGTCGCGCGCAGCATCGCCCTGCCGCTCTCGGCGGCGTAGATGCCGAAGCTGGTGTAGACGTCGATCGTCTCCCAGACAAGGCGCTGGATGCGCTCGGCGTTGCCGTCCTCGGACTCGGACCGCACACCGCGGAAGGCGGCGGCGTCGTCGAGCAGGCCGCTCTCCAGCCACAGGAGGCGGGTGAGGCCCGCTCCGGTCCCGGCTCCGGCCCGCAGTGACTCGGTGCCGGGGAAGTTGGAGAGGATCTTCTCCGCCAGCTCGAAGAGCGTGTCCTGGTCGTCCTGCGGCGGATCGCGGGGCACCCCGATCAGCTCGTCGAGCGAGATGACGGTCGACTCGAGCGCCAGCACGTTGTCGAAGCCGACGATCTTGTCGAGCAGGCTCGACACCGTGGTGACCGTCGGATCGGGATTGGCCGGATCGCCGATGCGGGTCTTGATGAGATCGACCTTGCCGGCGGCCTCCTGCGCCTGCGAGATCGCACCGTCGAGGTCGGCCGCCATTTCGCTGTGGTCGATCTCGGCATCGGCGTCGTCCGGCCCGCTGTCGCCTGGGCCGATCAGCTCGTTGTAGAGCGTCGTATGGTCCTCGCCGGGCGAGGTGCCCTTGAGCGCGGAGACCATCGCGGCGTGCTCGGTGGTCGTGTTCGCCTCCACTTCGGCGATCGTCTTCTCGACGAACGGCAGCCTGACCACGGTCGCGTTGCGGCGGGCCTCGTCATCGCCGGGGCCGTTGCCGCCCACCGGCCACTCGGTGGTGTCGAACGGCCAGTAGCTGACGTCCTCCTCGGCGTAGGTGAGCGTCATCAGCTCCTCGAGGGCCGGCCCACAGAACGCGTCGCGGGCGTCGAGCCCGCACTGCACCTGGACGCAGGCGACCTTGGCGAGGTTGAGCAAGATCGAGGCGATGATGCGGATCGGGCTGGGGATGTTGGCGCCGAAGCCGCCGGCGAC
>JBPEXA010000252.1:0-2107 GCA_052032135.1 Thermoanaerobaculia bacterium
TTCTTCTTCCGGGACAAAGAGGTGGTGATCGTCGGCGGCGGCGACAGCGCCATGGAGGAGGCGATCTACCTCACCAAGCACGCGACCAAGGTGACGGTCATCCATCGCCGGGCCGAGCTGAGGGCGTCGCAGATCATGCAGGACCGGGCGATGGCGAATCCGAAGATCGAATGGCTCTGGAACAAGACCGTCGAGGAGATCGTCGGCACCCGCGAGGCGGGGATCGAGGCGGTGCGCATCCGCGACACCCAGACCGGCGAACTGAGTGACTACGCGACGCAGGGGGTGTTCGTCGCCATCGGCCACATCCCCAACACCGGCATCTTCGAAGGACAGCTCGAGCTGGACGACAGCGGCCACATCCCGGTCAACGAACCGTTCTCCACCACCAGCGTGGAGGGCGTGTTCGCCTGCGGTGACGTCGCCGATCCGATCTACCGGCAGGCGGTGACCGCCGCCGGCACCGGCTGTCGGGCGGCGATGGACGCCGAGAAGTGGCTGGAGGCGCACGGATGAGCCGACCGACGACGCTCGGCGCGCTCCGCGAGAGCGGCTACCGGCCGCGCTCGGTCAAGGACGAGCTGCGCGACAACATGATCGAGCGCCTCGGGAGCGGGGAGCCGCTCTTCCCGGGCGTTCTCGGCTACGACCGGACGGTGACGCCGGCGATCGCCAACGCGGTGCTCGCACGCCACGACTTCATCCTCCTCGGCCTGCGCGGCCAGGCGAAGACGCGGCTGCTACGGGCGCTGACCGACTATCTCGACCCGGCGATCCCGGTCCTCGAGGGGAGTGAGATCAACGACGATCCGCTGGCGCCGATCTCGACCTTCGGCCGCCGTCGGGTCGCCGAGGCGGGCGACGACGCTCCGATCGCCTGGCTCGAGCCCGAGGAGCGCTACCACGAGAAGCTGGCGACGCCCGACGTCTCGATCGCCGACCTGCTCGGCGACATCGATCCGATCAAAGCGGCGACCCGAAAGCTCACCTACGCCGACCCCGAGGTCATCCACTTCGGCCTCGTGGCGCGCGCCAACCGCGGCATCTTCGCCATCAACGAGCTGCCCGATCTCGCGCCGCGGATCCAGGTCGGCCTGCTGAACCTGCTCGAGGAGCGGGACCTCCAGATCCGCGGCTTCACCGTCCGGCTCCCCCTCGACCTGATGATGGTCTTCTCGGCCAACCCGGAGGACTACACCAACCGCGGCTCGATCATCACGCCGCTCAAGGACCGCATCTCGTCGCAGATCATGACCCACTACCCCCGCGACCTGGAGGTCAGCCGGGCGATCACCGACCAGGAAGCCGAGCTCGACGGACGGGCGCCGGTGATCCGGATCCCCGACGTCTACCGGCGGATCCTCGAGGAGATCGCTTTCGTCGCCCGGGAGAGCGAGCTGATCGATCAGACCTCCGGCGTCTCTGCCCGGATGCCGATCTCCGCCCTCGAGATCCTCTATTCGAATCTCGAGCGGCGGGCGCTCGCCACCGGCGACGATCCCGTCTGCCCGCGGATCTGCGACCTGCCGATGCTGCTGCCGGCGCTCACCGGCAAGGTCGAGATGGTCTACGAGGGCGAGCAGCAGGGGGTCGAAGTGGTGGCGCGCCAGATTCTCGGTGAGGCGGTCCAACGCGCCTTCGCCGAGCTCTTCCCCGAGGTCGGCCGCGAGGTCGGCAGCGGTGGCGAGGACGACAGCGGACCGTACGCCGGCATCGTCCGCTGGTTCGCCGGCGGCAACGTCGTCGAGCTGGAGGACCAGATGCCGTTCGCCGCCTACCGCGACGAGCTCTACCGGGTCCCCGGCCTCGAGGAGCTCGCGGCCCAGGCAGGCGGCACGGCCGAGGAGCAGGCGCTGGCGGCCGAGATGATCCTCGAGGGGCTCCATCAGGCGGTCAAGCTCGCCCGCCAGGACCTCGACAGCGGCATCACCTACAAGGAGGTCGTCAAGTTCCAGCTGCTGCGCCCGCACGCCGAGCGCGAGGAGAGCGACTTCCTCTAGACGGCCGCCGACCGTGCGCCATCGCTACTTCCACCTCGATCCCGAGCTCATCCGGCAGCTGCTGGCGGCGCTCGACCTCACACGGCTCTTCAACGAGCTCCTGCTCG
>JBPEXA010000253.1:0-1717 GCA_052032135.1 Thermoanaerobaculia bacterium
GTGATCGCCGCGGCCGTCCTCCTCTTCTTCCGCGTCCCCGCGCGCCCCGAGCATCCCGATCCCGACGCCGTCCTCGCCCCCGCCAACGGCGTCGTCACCGCCGTCGACGAGGTGATCGAGCCGAGCCTCGGCGACCGCCCCGTGCCGCGCATCGTCACCTTCCTGTCGGTGTTCGACGTCCACGTGCAGCGGGCGCCCGTCTCCGGCCGCGTGGTCGAGAGCCGGTTCCGGGCGGGGCGCAAGGTGGCGGCCTTCCGAAAGGACGCCGGGGACGTCAACGAGCACCACTGGACCGTGCTCGAGACGGCCGCCGGCCGGCGCTACGGCATCCGCCAGATCGCCGGCCTGCTGGCCCGCCGCGTGGTCAGCGACGCCGAGGTCGGCGCGCGGTTCGAACGCGGTGACCGGATCGGCCTGATCAAGTTCGGGTCGCGCGTCGACCTCTACCTGCCGGCGGGCTCGACCATCGAAGTGGCGGCCGGCGACCGGATGACCGAAGGAGCGACCGTCGTCGCCCGCCGGCTCGCCGCCACCGTCCCCGCCTCCGCACCCGCGGCCGGAGAGTCCACGGACTCCGCTGCCAGCGACTCCGACCCCCCCGCCCCCGATCGCTAGGCGTCGACGGTCGGGCGTCGACCGCTAGCCGTCCGCCTCGTCGGCGTGCGGATCGCCCTGGCGGACGATGTAGTCCTCGACCAGCAGCAGGTTGTCCTCGCCGGCGCGGCGGACGATCGACAGCAGACCGCTCATCGTCGACACCTCCTCGAACTGCTCGTCGACGAACCAGTCGAGGAACCGCTTGGCGATCAGGTCGCGGTGCCGCTCCGCCAGCTCCACCAGATCGTAGATCTGCTGCGTCACCGTCTCCTCCGAGGCGAGAGCGCTGGCGACCGCCGCCTCGGCACTCTCGAACTGGCTCGAGTGCGCGGCGATCGCCGGCACCTCGACGCTGCCGCCGGCGTCGACGATGTAGCGCACGAACCGCATCGCGTGGTCGCGCTCCTCGTCGGCCTGGCGGTAGAAGAAGCCGGCGAGCTCGACGAGGTCCTCGCGGGCGAAGTAGGCGGCGATCGCCACGTAGTGGAGCGACGCCGCCATCTCGTTGCCGACCTGCGCGTTGAAGGCGTCGATGAGATCCTGTTTCGAGACCATGGTCCGCTCCTCTCTGCTGTCAGAGGACCCTATCGGAGCGTCGGCGGCGGCGCTAGATCGCCTTGCTATACTCCCCCGTCCCGCCCGGGCCGCTCCCGTCGCTCCACCGCCGCGCGGCGCCCCCGGCGCGCCCATCGATCGCTCCCAAGGAGGCTCCTCCCAGCATGTCCAACGACGGCTCGCCACAGCACCACGAAGTGGTCATCCTCGGCTCCGGTCCCGCCGGCCTCACCGCCGCGCTCTACGCGGCGCGCGCCAACCTCGCGCCGCTGGTGCTCGAGGGTAACCAGCCCGGCGGCCAGCTGACGATCACCACCGACGTCGAGAACTTCCCCGGCTTCCCCGAGGGGATTCTCGGGCCCGAGCTGATGGACCGGATGCGCGAGCAGGCACAGCGCTTCGGTACCGAGGTGCGCTTCGAGGAGGCGACGGGGGTCGATCTGTCGCAGCGGCCGTTTCGGGTTCAAGGGGAAGGCGACAACGTCTATCTCGGAGACGCCCTCGTCATCGCCACCGGCGCCGCCGCCCGGCTGCTCGGGCTCGAGTCCGAGTCGGAGCTGATGGG
>JBPEXA010000254.1:0-1577 GCA_052032135.1 Thermoanaerobaculia bacterium
ACGACCAGCTCGGCGCTCGACCGCGCGGGGAGCGCCGCCGCCACCCGCTCGCGGAGGCCCGCCGCCGAGTCGCCGCGCACCAGCAGCTGGAACCGCCACTTGCCGCGCAGCCGCTCGAACGGCGCCGGCGCCGGGCCGAGGATGCGCATGCCGTCGGTGCCGCCGTCCCGCAGACGCGTCGCGACCTCGCGCAGGGTCGCCTCCGCCCGCTCGCGCGCCTCGTCACGACAGAGCAGCTGGATCATGCGGCTGAACGGCGGGTAGTGGAAGATGCGGCGGAACCGCATCTCCTCGCGCTCGAAAGCGTCGTCGTCGTGCGCGAGCGCGGCGCGGATGCCGTAGTGGTCGGGGTGGAAGGTCTGGATGACGACGCGGCCGGGGCGATCGCCGCGGCCGGCGCGCCCGGCGAGCTGCACCAGCAGGTTGTAGGTGCGCTCGACGGCGCGGAAGTCGGGGAACGACAGATAGGTGTCGGCGAGCAGCACGGCGGTCAGCGCGACGTTCGGGAAGTGATGGCCCTTGGCGACCATCTGGGTGCCGATCAGCACCTGCGCCGAGCCGCGGGCGAACGCCTCGAGCACCGCCGCCGCGCTGCCGCGCCGGCGCACGGTGTCGCGATCGAGCACCGCCGCCGGGACCCCCGGGAAGAGCGACTGGAACTGCTCTTCGACCCGCTCGGTGCCGGCGCCGATCGGCTCCAGCGCCCCCTCCGAGCAGCTCGGGCAGACCACCGGCGCCGGCCGGGCGGCGCCGCAGTAGTGGCAGCGCAGCGAGCGCTCCCGCTGGTGGAAGGTGCGCGGCAGACCGCAATCGTCGCAGCGGAAGTCCTCGCCGCAGGCGCGGCAGAGCAGCACCGGCGCGTACCCCCGCCGGTTGCGTAGCAGGATGATCTGGTCGCCGGCGGCGACCGCGTCCTCGATCTCGCCACGCAGCCGCTCGGTGAACTGCACCTCCCCCGGCCGCTGCGCCGCCCCCTCCCGCTTGAGGTCGACGAGGATCCCTTCCGGGAGCTTCGCCTCGCCGACCCGACCTTCGAGAACCAGCGGCGCGAGCTTGCCGATCTCCGCGTTGCGGCGGCTCTCGAGGCTGGGGGTCGCCGACACCAGCACCGCGGTCGCCCCCTCGCTGCGCGCCCTCACCAGCGCCAGATCGCGGCCGTTGTAGCGCGGCGTCGAGTCCTGTTTGTAGGAGCCGTCGTGCTCCTCGTCGACGACGATCAGGCCGAGGTCGCGGACCGGCGCGAACACCGCGGAGCGCGGCCCGAGCACCACCCGCGCGCGACCGCTGCGCAGCCGCTCCCACTCCTGGTGCCGCTCGGCGCTCGACAGCCCGGAATGGAGGATCGCCACCGCCTCGCCGAAGCGGCGGCGGACCGCCGACGCCAGCGCCGGCACCAGCGCGATCTCCGGCACCAGCAGGATGACACTGCGATCGGCGTCGAGCGCGGCGCGGGCGGCGCGCAGATAGACCTCGGTCTTGCCGGAGCTGGTGATGCCGCGCACCAGGAAGGCGCCGTAGGTGCCGGCGGCGAGGTTGGCGAGCAGCCGGTCGAGGGCGGCCCGCTGGCCGGGGCGCAG
>JBPEXA010000255.1:0-2417 GCA_052032135.1 Thermoanaerobaculia bacterium
GCTGGGTGAAGAAGGCGGTCGCCATCGCGCGGGCGACGTCGCGGTCGACGTCGACGTCTTGGGCGGCACTGGCGGCGGCACTGGCGGCGGCACCGGTGGCGAGCCGATCGGCGGCCTCGTAGGCGACCGCGTCGGCCGGCTCATCGAGCACCAGTCGCCGCAGCAGCACGTCGGCTTCGGCCGGCTGCCGGCGGCGGAGGCACGACGCCCGCGCCAGCGTCACCTGTCGTCGGTCGTCGCCGGGGAGCGGCCAATCGGGGGCTCGGGCGACCACCCGGCAGTCGCCGCCACGCTCGAGGGCGAGCTCGAGGGCGGCGATCGCCGGCTCGATCAGCGCCGCCGGCGCCTCGCGGCCGAGCAACGTCGCCAGCAGCCCGGCCGACATCTCGGGATGGCCGCGCTCGATCTCGAGGGCGGCGAGGCGGTAGCGGCTCCACGGGCCGAGCTCGGGGCTCGCCGCGAGTGCGCGCGCATAGCTGCGCGCCGCCGCGTCGAGGCGGCCGAGCGTCGTCAGCAACCGGCCGCGCAGGTAGTGGGCGCCGAGCGTGCCGCGGTCGCCGGGGGCCTGGAGGTGGCGGTCGATGCTGCGCAGCGCGGCGTCGAGGTCGCCCTCGCGAGCGAGCGCCCACCACCGGGCGCGCGGATCGAGGTGGTCGACGGCGGCCGCCGCGTCAGGCTGCGGGGCCGCCATCGGGGCCGCCAGCGGCGCTGCCATCGGTGCCGCCACCGGCGCCGCCGGTGGCGCCGCGACCAGGGCGAGCCAGAGGATCATTCGCTGCCGCGCACGACGTCGGCCCCGAGCGCCGTCAGCTTCTCTTCCATCCTCTCGTAGCCGCGATCGAGGTGGTAGATCCGATGCACGAGCGTCGTCCCCTCGGCGACCAGCGCGGCGAGCACCAGGCAGGCGGAGGCGCGCAGATCGGTCGCCATCACGTGGGCGCCCGACAGCGGTGTGCGCCCCTCGACCCACGCGTGGCCGCCGTCGGACTGGATCGACGCCCCCATCCGGTTGAGCTCGGGCACGTGCTGGAAGCGGTTCTCGAAGATCGTCTCGTGGATGCTCGAGCGCCCGTCGGCCTGGGTCATCACCGCCATCGTCTGCGCCTGCAGGTCGGTGGGGAAACCGGGGTGCGGCGCCGTCTCGACGTCGCACGGGAGCAGCCCGCCCGAGCCCCGGACACGGATCGACGCCTCGTCGACCGTCACCGCGCAACCGAAGCGCTCGAGCGTCTCGAGCAGCGGGCCGAGGTGCTCGGCCTCGCCTCCCTCGAGGCGCACGTCGCCGTCGGTGATCGCGGCGCCGAGCAGGTAGGTGCCGCTTTCGATGCGGTCGCGGATGACGGTGTGGGCGGCGCCGCCGAGGCGCTCGACCCCCTCGACCTCGATGCGCTCGGTGCCGGCGCCGTCGATCCGCGCCCCCATCGCGGTCAGCAGCCGCGCCAGGTCGGCGACCTCCGGCTCGCGGGCGCAGTTCTCCAGCACGGTGGTGCCGTGTGCCAGGGTCGCCGCCATCATCAGGTTCTCGGTGCCGGTCACCGATCTCGCGGCGAAGCGGAAGCGGTTGCCGACCAGGCGGTCGGCGCGAGCGGCGATGTAGCCGTGCTCGAGGATCACCTCGGCGCCGAGCGCCTCGAGCCCGGCGAGGTGCTGGTCGACCGGGCGGACGCCGATCGCGCAGCCGCCCGGGAGCGACACCCTGGCGTGACCGAGGCGGGCGACCAGCGGGCCGAGCACCAGCACCGAGGCGCGCATCGTCTTGACCAGGTCGTAGTCGGCGTCGTCGGCGATCGGCCGCCCGCTCGGGGTGACCGAGACCGTGTCGTCGCTCCACTCGACCTCGGCATCGAGATGCTCGAGCAGCCTCGACATGGTGCGGATGTCGCGCACTCGCGGCATGCCGCTGAGCTGCACGGTGCCGTCGGCGAGCAGCGCGGCGGCGAGGGCGGGCAGCGCGGCGTTCTTGGCGCCGGCGGCCGCGATCGTCCCCTCGAGACGGCACGGACCGGTGATGTCGAATCGATCCATTAGCTCATCCGCGCGGCCCCGTCGCGCAGCCTTCCTACCACAACTCTCTCGACGCCGCGGTAGTCGCGGTGGAACCGCGGCTCGCCGAAGCCGCGCTCAGCCGCCAGCCGGCGGAATCCCTCGCTCTGGCCGTCACCGATCTCGGCCACCAGTGGCATGCGGGCTCCGGCCGCGGCGAGGGCGGAGAGCAGCCGGCGGTAGGCGTCGAGGCCGTCGTCGCCCGCCCACAGGGCGAGCTCCGGCTCGAAGTCGCGCACCTCGAGCGGCACCTCCGCACGCTGCCGCTCGGCCAGATAGGGGAGGTTGGCGACGACGAGATCGAAGTGATCGAGGTCGATCGCCGCCGTCAGGTCCCCCACCACGCACCGGACCGTGGCGAGGTGGGCGGCGGC
>JBPEXA010000256.1:0-2416 GCA_052032135.1 Thermoanaerobaculia bacterium
CAGATCGAGTACTCGGGGGTCAACGTCAACTTCATCAAGCGGCTCTCCAACCGGTGGATGCTCCGTGGTTACTACAACCTCGGCGACGCCGAGTGGAACGTCGGCTCCGGCTACGAGGCCACCAACGATCCGACTGTCGGTATCTCCGGCACCCAGGATGGTGATCTCTTCGTCGAGCAGGCGGCCGGCTCCGGTGCGAAGGCCGACGTCTTCCTCCAGAGCTCGTGGCAGGCGAACGTCAACGGCATGTACCAGGTCGCTCCCGATCGTCCGTGGGGCTTCAACATCGCCGGCAACCTGTTCGCCCGCGAGGGCACGCCGCTGCCGTACTTCATCAATCCGCAGTCCAGCTTCGACGGGCAGCGGATCAGCGTGCGGCTGACGCCAGAGGTCGACTCGATCCGCTCGGACGACATCACGACGTTCGATCTGCGCCTCGAGAAGGAGTTCGCGACTTCCGGCAACGTCGGCTTCACCTTCAGCCTGGACGCCTTCAACTTGTTCGACGACAACAGCGTGCTGCAGCGCGAGCGCAACCTGCGCCTCGGCACGGCCAACTACCTGCGTGAGACGCTGAGCCCGCGGATCTACCGCTTCGGCGTCCGCATGAACTGGAGGTAGGTCTCTCCAGTCCAGCAGGACGGTTTCAGCTGTTCGAACCGGGGGGGCGACCCCCCGGTTTTTTTTTGCCCACCGCCGCCCTCGTCGGCCACCCCGGAATAAGCGCCCGCCGACCGCTGTAGTAGACTTGCGGCACGGTCACGCCGCGCCCTGGCACCCGCCATGGCGCCTCCACACTTCCGCTGTCACCCTTCCGAGGAGTTGTCTGTCATGCGCTCGAGGATCCTCATCGTTCCGGCCCTCGCTCTCGTTCTCGCCGCCCTCCCCGCCGTCGCCCAGGACTGGGCCGGCAAGGGACGCGCCAGCGGTACCGTCGTCGACGTCGACGGCCAGCCGGTCGAGGGGGCGACGGTCACCATGACGCCGCAGGACGATCCCGACGTCGGCCCGCCGGCGGTGACCACCAACAAGAAGGGGCGTTGGAGCATGCTCGGCCTGCGCCACGGCGCCTGGGTGGTGGTGGTCGAGAAGGAAGGCTTCAAGACCGCCGAGGGACCGTACGCGGTGAACGCGTTCAACGCCTCGCCCAGCCTCGAGGTGGTGCTCGCCCCCAGCCCGTTCTCGTCGATCACGGTCGGCGACGAGCTGATGGCGGCCGGCGACAACGCCGGCGCGCGCGCCGCCTACGAGACGGCGCTCGCCAACCTCGACGAGATGGCGGCGGCGCGCCTCAAGTCCCGCATCGGCGACACCTACATGGCCGAGGGTGACTACGCCGGCGCGCGCGCCGTCTACATGGACGCCCTGCGCACCCTGTCGCCCGACGAGCAGACCCACGTCCGCCTGCAGGTCGCCAACAGCTACCAGCTCGAAGGGATGGTCGAGGAGGCTCGCCAGGAGTATGAGCGGCTGCTGCCGCTCCTCGAGGGAGCAGACCAGGCGCAGATCCACATGGCGGTCGCGCGCACCTATGGGCAGCAGGGGGACAACGCCAACGCGATCGCGGCGCTCGAGAAGGCGCACCAGGTCGCTCCCGACGACGTCGCCGTCCTGCAGCTGATCGCCGATCTGCTGGTCCGCGAAGGGCGCGACGCCGAGGCGCAGGCCTATCTGCAGAAGATGCCGGAAGGGACCAAGCTGCCGCCCGACATGCTGCTCAACGCCGGCATCCAGAAGTACAACGAGGGAGACATGGACGCCGCCCTCGACTACTTCAACCGCACCGTCGAGGAGAACTCGAGCCTCGCCGACGCCTACTACTACCGCGGCCTCGTCTACCTCGCCCGCGGCGCCAACGCCGAGGCGACCGCCGACTTCGAGAAGCTCCTCGCGCTCGACGGCGACAGCCCGCAGGCCGCCGAGGCGCGCGACTTCCTGGAGTTCCTGAAGCAGAGCGGCTGACGTTGACGCCACCTTCGGCCAGGACCTCGACGACGCCGCCCCCGCGGCGTCGTCGTTCGTTGGCGCTGCTGGTCGCGCTCGCCGCCGCGTGGGGGTGCGCGCGCCCGGAGTCCGGGAGCCTCCGCGAGGGGACCCCGATCGTCCTCGTCTCGGTCGACACCCTGCGCTCGGACCGGCTGCCGATGTACGGCTACCGTGGGGTCGAGACCCCGGCGCTCGACCGTCTGCGCCAGGCGTCGATTCTCTTCGAGCGCGCCTACAGCCACATCCCCCTCACCTTCCCGTCGCACGCCTCGATGCTGACCGGGCTGCTGCCGCCCGAGCACGCGGTGCGCGACAACGTCGGCTACCACCTCGAGACCGAAGCCCTCCCCTACCTGCCGCGGCTGCTCGCCGACGAGGGGTACGCCACCGGCGCCGCGGTGTCGGCCTACGTGCTGCGCTCCACCACCGG
>JBPEXA010000257.1:0-3098 GCA_052032135.1 Thermoanaerobaculia bacterium
AGAAATGCAGTTGACGCAACCCGTCCGTGTTCTCGTGCTCATGCTGGCCGTGGCCGGCCTCGCGTGGCCGGCGATCGCCGATGCCGACTCCGACTCCGATTCCGACTCCGATGGTCTGAACCGCCAGGCGCGCGAGGAGCTGATCGACGCCGGGCTCGACCGCTACCTCGGGCAGTACGCGCCCGCGGTGTCGGCGGAGGTCGGCGACGGCTGGGTCAAGCACACCTTCGATCCCGCGGGCGGCAACGGTCCGCTGTGCATCGCCGGCACGCCGTACTCGGTCTTCACCCGCGCGGCGAGCTCGGGCGACGACGGCGACAGTGATTCGGATTCCGACAGCGACAGCGATTCGGACTCGGACAGCGACTCCGACAGCGATTCCGACGGCGCGGGCGAGAACCTGCTGATCTTCCTCCAGGGCGGCGGCGCCTGCTGGCAGGGCTTCTACAACTGCAACGTGCTCGCCGAGGCCCAGGAGCCGCCGGCGCCGCCGGTGGGGATCTGGGACTTCGACTCGCCGCTCAACCCGTTCGCCGACTATTCGATCGTCTACATGCCCTACTGCGACGGCTCGGTCTTCTCGGGTGACAACGTCGTCTTCGACCCCGCCTTCGGGCAGGCGATCGGCGTGCCGCAGGTGGTCTTCCGCTTCCACTACGGCCTGCGCAACCAGTCGGCCGGCATGGACGTCGCGCGCACGATGTTCCCCGACGCCGAGCAGATCACCGTCGCCGGCTCGAGCGCCGGCGGTGTGGGCGCCGCCGGCTTCGCACCGTTCCTGACACGCCTGCTCTACGGCAACGACGTCGACCTGACCGTCTTCAACGACGCCGGACCGGTGGCGGTGAACCTCGACGCCGTCGACGACGTCCTGGCGCGCGCCGCCGACTGGCTGTTCGGGCAGTTCTATCCCGCCTCCTGCACCGACTGCAGCGACGTCGGGCAGGGGACCGAGATCATCGAGTGGCGGCTCGACAACGACAGCACCGTGCGGGAGGCGTTCTACGAGACCGACGCCGACCTCACCAACCGCTTCTTCATGGGCCTGCTGGGCGACCCGGTCGGCTTCCGCCAGCTGGTGGTCACCACGCACGGAGAGGTGAACGCCGCGCACCCCGACCGCTACAAGCGCTTCATCGTCGCCGGCGACACCTCTCACACGGCGCTACAGACGCCGCTCTTCTATCTCCAGGACGCCAACGGGGTCTTCCTCAACGATTGGACCGGGGCGTTCCTCGCCGACGGTCCGCAGTGGGTCGACATCGTCGAGGACCCGGTGCCGTAGCCGCGTCGCCGGGGCGGACCGAGGGCGCGGCGTCAGGGGGCGTCGTGCCCGTCTTCGTCCTCGGCCTCATGTTCGTGGTCGTCGTCGTCGTGAGTGTGCTCGCGCAGGCTCCAGGAGCGGGTGACGGCGAACGAGAGGATCGGCTCGAGCTCGAGCTGGCCGCCGCGGGCGTCGAGGTTGTGGGGTAGCCGGGCGACCAGCTGCACCGCCCAGTCGAGGGTCGGCGTCCACGACGCGCCGAGGTTGGCGAGCAGGTCGGTGCGGCCGCTGTTGCGGGCGTCGCGGCCGTCCCACCGCGCCACCCCTTCGTGGAACAGCTCGAGCTGGCCGGTGAAGCTCCAGCGCTCACGGCCGAAGGTCGGGTTGACGGCGATGCCGGCGGAGAGCTGCTCGCCCGCCTGGTACCCCTTCGAGCTCTCGTCGATCGGCCCGTCGATGCGCAGCCAGCCGACCGCCGGCGCCACCTCGCTGCGCCGCACGGCCGTGACGCCGAGCACCGGGTCGACGGTGCCGCTGCCGAAGAAGAGATGCTGGTGGGGAAGGCCGCGGGCGCCGCGCGCGAACGGGTTCTCCTCGGTCTCGCCGGTCGGCAGCGACAGGCCGGCCGACAGATCGAAGAACCAGCCGGCGACGTTGAGCGGCTTCCAGCGGTAGCGGCCGGCGACGGTGACGTCGCCCACGCCGGAGATCGTCTCGTCACGGTGGTGGATGCTGACGAAGTCGGGCAGCGGCTCTCCCTCGAGGCCCCTGAAGTCGGCGTCGATCTCCACCTCGCGCAGCGGCACCTCGACGTCGAGCGCCCACCGCTCGGTGAGACCCAGCGAGAAGCGCGTCGACAGCTCCTGGACACGGAGATCGACCAGGTGCTCTCCGGCCTGCTCCTCGTCCGGGATGCCGGGCTCGAACTGGTCTTCGTCGACCGTGTGGCCGGCCTCGAGGCGCGTCCCCATCCAGCCGAAGGTGACGTGGAAGCGACCCGGCACCAGGTCGTAGAGCGTCGCGGAACCTCCACCCGGGAGGTTGGGGTTGCTTCAGCCGGCTCAGCCGCCGCCGAGCGCGGCACCCGGCCACAGCACGGCGGTGGCGACGGCGGTGATCAGCAGCTGGCGGGTCATCGAGCGGCCTCTCGGGATCGCCGAGCTTTGTCGATCGCTCTCCGCAGTCGCTTCAGGTCGAGACCCTCGACCACCGCAATGCGCCGACCGCTGCCGTCGAACACCAGCAGATAGGGGAGGCCGCTCGCTCGCCGTAGATGCTGGCGGGCGACCGGTGTCTCCCAGTCGCCGACGTCGATCTTGCGCAGCGCCACGTCGTCGCCGGCGGCGAGCACCGCCGCCATCTCGCGGTCGACCTCCTTGCACGGCAGGCACCACTCGGCCCAGAAGTCGACCACCGTCACCTTGCCGGGCACCAGGTGCTCCTCGAGCTCGACCGCCTCGCCGCGCGAGATCCACTCGAGGTCGGCATCGGGCGGGAAGACGACCTCGTCGGCGGCGAGGGCGCCGGCGAAGAGCAACGGCAGCGCCCAGGCAGGGGCGTGCCGGCGTAGCGCGATCGATCGCATGGCGTGACGATACAACCGAAGGCCTGCCGGGCCTACTCCCGCTGGCGACCCGGCGAGCGGTCAGGGACGCTGTGGAGACCGCCTCGGGGATGGTTGTCATCCACGCTTCATTCGCTGGTGGCTAGGGTGGTTGTCCGATGATGCGATGCGGTCGGCCGCCCACTCGCCGCGCCTCCGGCGTGGCTCTGCTCGCTGCGATCGCGCTGGCGGGCTCGGTCACGGCGTGGGAGTACGAGGTGACGCTGCTGC
>JBPEXA010000258.1:0-7709 GCA_052032135.1 Thermoanaerobaculia bacterium
GAATCGCGCAGCTCCTCGGCGATGTCGATCGCCTGCTCGAGCGACTTGGAGGGCGCCGCGAGCACGAACTCGTCGCCGCCGTAGCGCGCCGCCAGCACGCCGACCGCTTCGCAGCGGTCGCGCAGCAGGGTGCCGATCTCGCGCAGCACCTGGCTGCCGGCGAGGTGGCCGTGGGTGTCGTTGACGTGCTTGAAGAAGTCGAGGTCGAGGAACAGCAGCGAGAGGTCGGAGCCGTCCTCCCGGCACTCGTCGACCACTCTCGACAGCACCAGGTGGAGCGAGCGGTCGTTGAGCAGGCCGGTCAGGTTGTCGCGCTGCGCGATCTCCTGCGCCAGCCGGCCCTCGAGGACATTGCGGATGGCGATCGAGATGTAATCGGCGAAGATTTCGAGCAGGTTGACGTCGTCCTGCGAAAAACCGTTGCTCCCTTGCCGGTCGATCAGCTCGAGGACGCCGCACACCTCGTCGCCGATGCGGATCGGGATCGCCACCAGCGACCGCACCGGGCCGTGGGGGCCGGTGCCGTCGAACTCCATCCAGTCGGACGTCCCGGAGCGATAGACGCTGGTGGCGACGGCGTCGGGGCGCTCGATCGTCTTGCCGAGCACTTCGTGGGCGCGCTCGCCGAAGGCGGCGATGAAGGTGAGGGCGACGCGCGGTGGCGCTCCCGGTTCGATCGGCCGGTCGAGGAGAATCGAGCCGCCCTCCGAGGGGACGAACTCGTTCGCCTTGCGCAGCACCTCGATCAGGTTGTCGGCGAGGTTGAGGGTGCCCGGGTCGCTGAGATTGAGCGGCCGCCGATGGACGAATCGCTCGAGTTCGCTCGGCTCGATGCAGCGGAACTCCGACATCGCGCGCCTATTCTAGAGACCGCCTCAGCTTTTTCGAGCGGAGGATCAACTCCCGCGTCAGGGTGTCGGTGTCGGCGAGCTGGGGGGCGTAGCGCAGGTAGTGGAGATCGTCGGCGAGGGCGACCAGCTCTCGCGCCGGCTGGCGGGGGGCGCCCGCCTCCTCGAGACGGGCCGCCCACTGCGTGCTCGCCGTGCCCGGAGCGATCTCCCAGCGTTGCTCGAGGAACTCGCGCCACCCCTGCTCGAGCAGCGCCGCCGCTCGGCGGGGGCTCGGCTGCTCGCCGGCGGCCTCCAGAGCCGCCTCCAGAGCGCGTCCGGCGTCGCCGCGACCGCCGGTCGGAGCGTTCCGCTTCTGCCACCAGGTGAGCGCCAGTCCGGCGCCGAGGAGGCCGGCGAGCCCCCATGGCGCGACGGTGGTCCACGAGAGGGATGACGGCGGGGCGGGCGGGCGACCGCTCTCCTCGGCGGTTGGCGGCACGGCCGCGGGCGGCGGCGTGGCGGCCGCGGCGACCGGGCGGGCTTCGAGGGCGGTCGGCTCCGAGCGGGCGACGCGGTACGCCCCGGCGGCGGGATCGAAGTAGGGCATCTCGAAGGGGGGGAGCGTGTAGCGGCCGGCGGTCTCGGGGACCAGCACATAGCTCCAGGTGCGGCGGCCCCGCACGCGGGACCCCGACACCGCCTCCTCGGCCTCCTGTTGCGGCGGAAAGATCCGCACGCCTTCGATCGGCGCCAGCTCGGGTGCCGGCAGCCCCTGCAGGTGTCCCGCCCCTTCGAGGGTGATCTCGAAGGTGGCGGCGTCACCGACGTCGACCGTCGGCGGCTCCAGCCGGCTGGTGACGGCGAGGTCGCCTACCGCGCCGCCGAATCCGGCCGGCGCGCCGTCGGGGAGCTCGCGGGCGGTCACCTGGAGCGGATTGCTGTCGCGGCGCACCTGGTCGATACCGGAGAGCAGCGAGCCGAAGGTGCGATCGGGCACCCGCACCGAGAGCTGGACGCGCGCCGGCTCCAGCCGCAGCTCGCCCGCGCGCAGCGGGAAGATGGCACGCCGCAGCACGGGCACCCTGCCGAACCGCTTGCCGTCGACGTCCACCATCTCCACCTCGGCCGGCTCCGGCAGCTCGATGTCGCGCACCCAGAAGCCATTGAAGTCGGGAAGGCTCTCGGGGTTGATCGAGCTGATGTGCGCCTGGGTGTAGAGGTAGAGGGTGTAGATCGCCTGCTGGCCGACCCACGGATCCCGAGGATCGATCTCCGCGCGCAGGAAGAGCTCCGGCGGCGGCGGCCGCCCGCGTCGCAGCCGGCCGGTGAGGGGAGGGAAGAAGTCCTCGAACGGATCGAGGCGGCCGCGCGGCTGCTGCGAGCCGTCGGCGACCGGCTCGTCCTGCACCTCGACGGCGACGTCGGGCGGCTCGTAGACCCGCTCGCCGAGTCGCACCCGGATCGACCGGATACCGGCGCTGCCGATCTCCAGCGGACGAAGGATCCAGCTCAGGCTCTCCGACCTCGACGCGACGCCGTTGACGAAGCTGAAGCTCTGCGAGCTGCTCGGGCCGGCGTCGATCTCGAGATTGTCGAGCTCGAACTGGGGCTCGAAGCGGCGGCTACCGATGCCGCGCCCCTCGACCTCGATGGTGAAGCGCACCACCTGGTCGATGCCAACCACCTCGGGCGCGGCCCGCGCGGTGACTCGCAGCTCCTCCGCCGCGCCGGCGGCGGTCGCCGCCAGCAGCAGTGCCGCGCCGGCGAGCGCTCCGGGCCCCCGGATCACCAGTCGCGGTCTCCCTTGCGCCGCGCCTTGAGCCGCTCGCTCGCCTCCTGGCGCCGCTGCTCGCGCTCGAGGTTCTCGACCGCTTCGAGAATCGCCGCCGCCTGCTCCGCCGTCATGTCCTCCTGCTGCTCGAAATCGGGGAGCGGGCGGTCGCGGGGGTCGTCTCCGGGCTGCTCGCGGTCCCCCTCCTGCGGGCGCTGCTCGGGGGGGGTGTCGGCGCCATCCTCCGACGGTTCGGAGTCGTCGGGCGGCGTCTCGCCGCCGGGGCTGTCCGACGACTCCTGCTCGCCCTGGTCGTCGGCGTCCGGCGTCTCCTGCTCCTCCCCGCGACCCGACTGCTGCTCGAGAGCGCGCAGCGCCAGCTCGAGGTTGTGCTTGGCGTCGAGCTGGCCGGGATCGAGGCGCAGAGACGACTTGAACGCTTCGACCGCCGCCGCCGCCTCGCCCTGCGACAGCTGGGCGTTGCCGAGGTTGTAGAGCGCCCGCGGCGCGAGCTCGGGCGGGGCGAGCGTCGTCGCCGCCTGCAGCTCGCCGGCGGCGTCGTCGCGCCCGGCGAGGAGCGCTCCGGTGCCGGCGTTGAAGCGCACCAGCGGATCGTCGGGGGCGATGCGACCCGCCGCGTCGAACAGCTCGGCGGCGTCGTCGACGCGCTCGTCCGTCAGCGCCTCGTGGGCGCGCGCCGTCCGCTCGCGCGGGTTGTGGAGCCACCGCTCGACCGCCGCCGGCAGTTGCAGCCAGGCGGCGGCCAGCATCAGCGAGCCGGCGACCATCCCCTTCATCGGCTCTCCTCCGGCTGCGCCGCGGGGGCGGGCGCCGTCAGCGGCGCGGCGACCAGGTGCGCGACGAGAGCGAGCAGAGCGAGCGCCAGCGGCCACTGGAAGCGCTGCGCCAGGGTGCTCAGCAGCTGGCCGTCGATCGACCGCCGCTCCATGCGATCGATGGCCGTCAACAACGGATCGAGGTCGAGGCCGAGGCTCGCTGCGCGCAGATAGACGCCGCCGGTCTCGCGCGCCAGCCGCTCGAGCAGCTGCTCGTTGAGGCGGCTGACGACGATCTTGCCGTCCTTGTCGAGCTTGTAGGCGTCGGAGCCGGGAAGGCGGATCGGCGACCCCTGCGGGGTGCCGATGCCGAGCGCGAAGACGACGACTCCCTCCTCGCGCAGCCGGTCGACCAACGCTTCCGGCGCCCGTCCGTGGTCCTCACCGTCGGATAGCAGGATGACGGCGCGATGCTCCCGCCCCTCTTCGGGGAACAGCCGGATCGCCTGCGCCACCGCCTTCTCGAGGTGGGTGCCGGGAGTCGGCAGGCTGGCGGGGAGCACGGTGTCGAGCAGCAGATCGAGCACCGCCGTGTCGACGGTGAGCGGCGCGAGCACCAGCCCCTCCCCCTCCGCCTGCACCAGCGCGACGCGATGGCCGGGGAGGGCGCGGCCGAGCTCTCGCACCAGATTCTGCGCCACCGTGATGCGGTTCGGGCGGACGTCGTCGGCGGCCATCGACAGCGAGGAGTCGATGACGAAGACGAGGTCGACCCCTTCCCGCTCGACGGTCTCCTCGACCGTCCCCCAGCGCGGCTCGAGCAGCGCGGCGATCACCGCCGCCGTGGCCAGCGCCAGGGCGATCACCGAGAGCGTCAGCCGTCGCGGCCGCACGACCAGGCCGAGGCGCGGCCAGAGAGCCCGTCCCGCCCACGCGGTCAGCGCTCGCAGCCGGCGGCGCCACAGCGCGGCGGCGGCGAGCGCCGCCAGCGGGGCGAGGGCGAGCAGCCACAGCCACTCCGAGCGCGCGATCATGCCGTCGGGCAGCATCGGCCTACGGCTCCACGGTCCAGTCGAGCGCCGCGGTCGCCAGCGGCAGCAGCAGCAGCGCGAGGGCGGCCCAGGCGAGCGGCTGGAACGCCTCGTCGTAGCGGACGAACGACTTGCTGGCGATCGGCGTCCGCTCCAGCTCGTCGATCTCGGCGAAGATGCGACGCAGCGCGGTCTCGTCGGTCGCCTTGAAGAACCGGCCCCCGGTGCGAGCGGCGATCTGCTGCAGCAGCTGCTCGTCGACCTCGACGTTCATCAGCACCCGCTGGATCTCCCGCCGGCCGGTGCGGGGGTTGTGCATCGCCAGCGGCACCGGGACCCGACCGGCGGTGCCGACACCGACCGTGTAGACCTTGACGCCGAGGCCCTCGGCGATGGCGGCCGCCGACGCCGGGTCGACGGCACCGGCGTTGTTGACGCCGTCGGTCACCAGCACGATCACCTTCGACGTCGCCTCGCTGTCCTTCAGGCGAGCGGTGGCATTGGCGAGCGCCAGCCCGATGGCGGTGCCGTCGGGGAGCGTGTTGAGCTCGACGGCGTCGACCAGGAAGCGCAGCATCTGCCGGTCGGTGGTCAGCGGCGAGCGCGTCATCGCGGCGCCCGAGAAGACGGTGAGGCCGATGCGATCGGCGTGGCGCTCGGCGACGAAGTCGTTGACCACCCGCTTGGCGACCTCGAGCCGGTTCTTCGGCTGGAAGTCCTCCGCTCCCATGCTGCCCGAGATGTCGAGCACGATCTGGATGTCGATCCCTTCGGTGAGGCTCTCCTCCCAGCTGTAGCCGAGCTGCGGCCGGGCGAGGGCGACGACGATCAGCGCGAGCGCCAGCGACCGCAGCAGGAAGGGGAGATGGAGCCGCCAGGAGCCGGCGGCGCCTTCCGGCAGCCGGCTGAAGCCGAGCGCCGCGACGCCGCGCCGCCACCGCCAGGCGGCGAGCAGCGGCAGCAGCGCGAGCAGCCACAGCCAGTGGGGGTCGTGGAAGCGCGGCAGCTCGATCATGCCGCCTCCTGCTGCTCGTCGTCGCTCGGCGGCGGGTGCCGCCAGAGGTCGATCGCCCGCGCCAGCCGCTCGGCCTCCTCGAGCCGCGCGGCGGTCCTCGCCGGGTCGACGCGCGCGAACTTGACCGCGTCCGCCTCCCGCAGCAGCTCGACCACCGGGCGGGCCATCTCCCGCGGCAGCTCGCAGCGGCGCAGCGCCCGCTCGATCTCGGTCGTCGTCCCCTCGGCAGCGGGGAAGGCGAGCGTGCGTCCGAGGAATCGCCGCAGCTCGAGGCTGAGGCGGGCCACCACGCGGGCGGGGTCGCCGTCGGCGCGCAGCGCCCGCAACGCGCGCTCGAGCGCCTCGAGCGGCGAGAGGACGATGCGCGGGCCTCGGGCGGCCGATCGCCGGTGCCGGCGCAGCAGCACCGCCAGCAGCGCGAGGCAGGTGGCGAGCATGGCGGCGACCGTCCACCAGAAGCGCTCGCCGACCGGCAGCCGGCGCGGCGGCGCCGGCGGTGCGGGCGGCACCTCTCCCTCCGCCGGCAGCACCGAGCGGATCTCGACCGTCACCGGCCGCGAGGCGATCGACAGGGTGCCGCCGGGGGTCGGCAGAGCGACCTCGATCGGCGTCAGCTCGACCGTCCCGGTCTCGAACACGGCGACCACCAACCGCTGCCGCCACCGTTGGGGGCCGATCGCCGTCGGCGGCGTCGCCTCGACCAGCTCGGCGGCCCCCCACCGTTCGTCCCATACCGGGAATCGCGGCGCTCCGTCGAGCTCCGTCCGGAGATCGAGGTCGATGGTGACGGTGAGCGGATCGCCGATCGTCGCCGCCTCGGGCGTCACCGTCACCGCGATCGACGCGACGCTGGCGTCGTCGGCGCCGTCGGCGGGCCGGCCGCTCGGCTGGCCGCTCGACGGGCCGCTCGAGGGGCCGCGGGAGGAGCCGCGCGAGGGGCGATCCGATGGAGCGTCCGACTGGGGACCCGACTGGGCACCTGACTGGGCGCCTGACTGGGCACCCGACTGGGCGCTGGACTGGGGACCCGACTGGGCACCCGACTGGGCGAGGGCGCCGGCCGCGACGAGCAGCAGCACCGCGAACGCTCTCCCGCTCACCGGGAAAGCCTCCGTCGACGCCGTTCGAAGAAGGCGACCAGCGGCGCCAGGTACGGCCGGTCGGTGCGCAGCTCGAGGTGGTCGATCCCCAGCCGCCGGGTCCAGCGGTCGAGCTCGGCGGCCTCGGCGGCGCGACGCTCGGCCCACCGGCGCGCCCAGCGGCGGCCGGCGAGGACGGCGGTGCGGCCGGTCTCCTCGTCGCGCACCGGCACCGGCCCGACCGCCGGCAGCTCGAGGTCGCGCGGATCGGTGACACGGACGGTGATCAGGTCGTGGCGCACCGCCGCCGCCTTCAACGCCTCGCTGAACGGCGTGGCGACGAAGTCGGAGATCAGGAACAGGACCGCTCGCTGCTTGAGGTTGCGCAGCACGGCCGGCATCGCGGCGTCGAGGTCGGTGCGGCCGTCTCCCTGGCGGGCGAGGATCTCGCGGACGACGCGCAGCACGTGGGTCCGGCTGCGGCGCGGCGGCAGGAACATCTCGAGGCGGTCGGTGACCAGCGCCGCCCCCACCCGATCCTGGTTGCGCAGCGCGGCGAAGCTCAGCAGCGCCGCGATCTCGGCGCTCTGCTCCCGCTTGAGGATCGATCGCGAGCCGAAGTTCTGGCTTCCGGAGACGTCGACGACGACGAAGACGGTGAGGTCGCGCGACTCGACGTACTGCTTGACGAACGGCGCCCCCATGCGGGCGGTGACGTTCCAGTCGATCGCCCGCACGTCGTCGCCCGGCTGGTAGGCGCGGACTTCGGCGAACTCGAGCCCCCGCCCCTTGAACACCGAGTGGTACTCGCCGGCCACCCCCTCGTCGACCAGCCGACGGGTGGAGATCTCGATCCGGCGGACCTTGCGCATGAGGTCGGCCGGCAGCGCGGGGGTGGTGGCCGCCGGGGAGGCAGGCATCGCGGTCAGGGCACTTCGACGCGGTCGAGGAGACGGCCGACGAGGTCGTCGGTCGACACCTCTTCGGCCTCCGCCTCGTAGGTCGGCACCAGGCGGTGGCGCAGCACGTCGGCGGCGATCTCCTTGACGTCCTCGGGGATGACGAACCCGCGCCCCCGCAGCAGCGCCACCGCCTTGGCGGCGCGGGCGAGGAAGAGGGTGGCCCGCGGCGAGGCGCCGAAGGCGATCAGATCGGTGAGGTCGGCGCAGCCGGCCGCTGCCGGATCGCGGGTGGCGGCGATCAGGTC
>JBPEXA010000259.1:0-2455 GCA_052032135.1 Thermoanaerobaculia bacterium
CTATCAACGGCGGCCGGCGCCGGGCCGGGGCGGAGCGGCCGGCGCGGCGAGCCCGCGATCACCGCTCGTCGGATCGCAGTCGGGCGCAGGTCGCGCCCCAGCCGCCGGCCTCCGGCGGCGCGTCGTGCAGCTCGACGACCCGAGGATCGTCGGCGAGGATCCTGCGCACGGTCCGCCGCTGGACGCCGATCCCACGGCCGTGGATCAGGCGGATCTCCTCGAAGCCGGCCTCGACGGCGGCGTCGAGGTAGGCGCGCACCACGCTGGCGACCTCGTGCGGCGCGAAGGAGTGGAGATCGAAGACCTCTCCGATCTCGACCTCGACCGGCTGGCCGGCTTCGTCGCCGACGTCATCGCGGTCGCCGCTCATCGGAAGAGCTTCAAGAAGGCGAGGAAGAGGGTGAAGCCGTCGTCGTCCGGCCCGGCGACCGGCACCCCGAGATCGAGGTTGACGATGGTCTGCCACGGTCCGATGAAGGTGCCGGCGACGCCGATTCCGGCGAGCAGCTCGTTGTCGAGCCCGGTCGCCTCGTCGGTCGCCCACGCGGCATCGGCGAGCGCGTCGATGCGGAACAGCTCGCCGATCTCGAGGCCGTAGCTGGCATGGATGGCGGTGGCGGAGTCGGCCTGCACGAGCCCGCTCTCGTAGCCGTGCACCTGCGATTCGGTGAAGTAGCCGAAGCCGTACTTGCTGAAGCGGTCGAGGTTGTCGCCGTCGAGATGCTCGATCTCGAAGCCGAGGCGTCGGAAGCCGGGGAAGTGGAAGTTCTTGGCCAGGCGGACGCTCCAGCGGACGAACTCTTCGGTGTCGGGATCGAACGGCTGATCGGGGAGCCCCCACGGCTGCCAGTCCGAACGGCGGTTCCAGCTGCCGACCGCCCGCAGCCGGTAGCCGCTCCTGGCGTAGCGGACGCCGAGCCCGACCGACTGCAGCAGGTGGTCTTCGGGGACGACGAAGGCGGCGTCGGTGTCGTCGGCGCGCCCGAACTGGCGGGCGCTGAGGCCGAGCTCGGCGTTGAGCTTCCAGTAGTTGCCCAGCGGGCGGCCGAGGGTGAAGCTGACGCTCGCCGGTCGCACCTCCACGTCCTCGGCGCTCGCCTCCACGCCGTCGCGGTAGATGGTGTTGGTGAACGGGATCCCGAGGGCGAACGCCTGGATCCCGGCGTCCCAGCGGGAGCCGAGGAAGTCGGGATCGGAGAGGTTGGCGTTGGCGAGGACGCCGGCGAAGAACAGGTTGGCTTGCGCCCCCGTGCCGCGGAAGTCGAACGAGAACCAGTTGACGCCGGCGAGCGGCAGCGGATAGTCGAGCGACTCGTCGTAGAACGTGCCGCCGACCAGGAAGAGCCGGTTCTTGTCGAACTCCTCCTGCACCGTCCTCGCGCCCGACGCCTTGTCCGGCACCAGGAAGCGGAGGCCGCGGTCGGTGTCGCGGACCATGGTGACGCGGCTGTCGGCGGTCGCCGCGCGGGCGGCCGCGAACCCTTCGCCGTTGATCTCGACGCCGCTCAGCAGCGTCTCCTTTTCGACGTTGACCGTCGCATTGAGCACCGAGAAGATCTGCTGGCTGACCACCCGCAGAGGGAGGGTGAAGCTCGCCTCCTCCCACGAGGTCCGCTCACCGGCATCGTCGAGCGGGGCGTACTCGAGGGTCTCGTCGTTGGAGATCACCTCGCCGGTGAGGCCGACCTGGAGCGCACGGGTGCGCACCCTCAAGTAGAGCGCTCGGTCGACCCACACCGTCCCCTGGTACCGATTGCCGTCGGTGACCCCGGCCGCCGGTTCGAAATCGATCACCCAGCAGTCGCGGCCGTCGACCACCTCGGTCCCCCGGAGGCGGTAGACGTAGTCGCGGTCGAAGTTGATCTCGAGCGGCAGGGTCGCCGCCTTCTCCGGCTGGACCAGGGGGATCTCGGGGATGCGCTCGCCGCGCCACTTGACGCCGTTGACGTAGAAGGTCTCCCACGCCCAGTCGTACGGCTCGCCGGTGACCGCGAAGAAGGGGCCTTCGAACGTCGCCTCGACGGTCTGGATGCCGGTCCCGCCCTGGAACCGCAGATGGGTGGTGTTGGTCGCCCGGTAGTGGTCGAGCGCACGGCGCTGCGCGTCCTCGTTGGCCTGCAGGCGGCGGAGGATCTCCGCCACCGGCATCGCGCGATCACCGGTGATCGTCACCTCTTCGGCGATCCCGGTGTCGCCGAGCAGCTCGCCGAGATCGGGTCGCTCGAGCCGCAGGACGGCGACCGAGCCGTCCCCTTCGAGCGGCATCGTCCAGCCGTCGGCGGTGCGGCCGAGGCCGAAGAGCTCGGCGGCGGCGCCGGAGGCGAGGTCGACCTGCACCGGCCGTCGCAGGGAGGTGTCGGCGAGCTCGAGCCGGTCGCCGACCACGCCGCGATCGACGACCATGGTCAGCGACAGGTCCGCTCCCCGCACGAACGCCCAGCCGCCGGCCGGCGAG
>JBPEXA010000026.1:0-1994 GCA_052032135.1 Thermoanaerobaculia bacterium
GCTCCGCGGCACGAAGACCGGCAGTCCGGCGACGCGCCCCAGGCCGTCGCCGCCGGCGACCAGCTTCTCGACGACGAGCTCGATGCGATCGCCGACGCGCAGATCCGCTTCCCTTTCGGCCGTCATGCGACGGCGATCTCGACCCGAGCCGCCAGGCTGCCCAGGCGGCGGTCGACCGCGCTCCGCAGCTCGGCGACCGAGTGCCGCCGGCTCAGGTGGCAGAGGAGCAGAGCCTCGTTCTCGAACCGCTCGCGTCGCTCGACGATGTCGTCGAAGTGGACGTGGCCGTACGCTTCCGCCCGTTCCCGATGGTCGGGATCGAGAAAGGTGCACTCGAGGATCAGCACCCGGCTGCGGTAGAGGCGCGGGTGGCTGTCGAGCACCGTGGCCCGCGTGTCGCCGCAGTAGGCGACGGCGTCCTCTTCGAACTCGCGGCCGACCTCGACGCCGGTGGCGCGCAGCGCCGCCAGCTCCTCGGGGGTGCGTCCCCGCAGCTCGGGCGCCAGCCGCCGGCGTCGCCGGACGAGGTGGACGCCGAGGCTCGGCACGACGTGGTCGGTGGCGAAGGCCTCCAGCGTCATCCGGTCGGCGAGCGCCACCCGGTCGCCCGCCTCGAGGCCGACCAGGCGGTAGTCGTAGGCGGTCTCCTCGAGGTCGGCCGTCGCCTCGATCCAGCGCCGCAGCCGCTCGGCGATCGCTCGCGGGCAGTAGACGGTGGTCGATCCGTTGCCGTGACGGGCGCGCTGCGACAGGACGAAAGGAAGGCCGAGCGCATGATCGAGATGGCCATGGGAGACGAACAGGTCGCCGGTGCCGGACAGTGCCAGCGCCCCCCGGCCGACATCGAGCGCCACCCCCGGCGGCTGCACCCGGAACCAGGTGCGATCGCCGCCGCGGGACACCCCGTCGACTCCGAGATCGCCGAACGTCCGTCGCACGGCGACGCGGCGCCTAGATCTCTTGGTAGAGCCAGCGACGGATCGGTTCGAGCCGACGGGCGACGTCGGCCCAGTCGGGCTCCATGCGCCACAACGCGGCGGCGACCGACGACAGCAGCGAGTTGCCGTCCTGCGGGGTGAAGCAGAAGCCGACGATCTCGCGCTCCCGCCGCACCAGCAGGGTCGGCAGCACGACCACCGTCTGCGACAGGATGCGGCCGTAGTAGCCGTGGTCGCGTCCGAAGCTGAAGATCAGGTTGGCCTGGCTCTTGTCGGTGACCGCCACGCGATGATTGGCGCGCAGCCGCTCGATGACCTCCTCGACCGACGTGTCGCGCGTCAGCCGCAGCTGGAACCAGATCGAGTGCATGTACTGGGTGTTGAGCTTGACCGCACTCGAGAACAGATCGGGCCGCTCGTCGAGGGTCTCGAAGAGGTGGTAGGCGTCGCGGGCGTGGTGGGTGCCGAACTCGCTGTCGCCGTGCTTGCCGACCGCCGGCGCGGGGATGAACGACCCGATCTGGGTGATGTCGTTCGCCCTCCGCATGCAGACGAAGGTGCCGCGATCGAGCGCCAGCCCCTCGTCCCCCTCGTCGGCGAGGGTCTTGATCAAGGTCGTGATGTTGTGGGTGTTGCACGACACGATCTGGATGAAGCGGTCCTCGTCGCCGTCGAACGCCTCGTCGTTGACGCCCCGGGCGTAGGGCTTGCCGAACCCGAACTCGCTCCCCTGCGCCAGGAAGCCCCGAGGGCCGGACAGCTGGGAGTAGAGGTTCTTCTTGTTGTCGTTGCCGGCAGGGGTGCAGTCGATGATCACCGTCGAGCGCTCGAGCGCCTCCTGCGCTTCGTAGCTCACCTTGTGCCCCATCCCCTCGAAGGCGACCACCGACTCCGGCTCGGTCACCAGGCTGGCGCCGCGATCGATGAGGTGCTGGATCCGCGCCTTGTCGGACTCGAGAGGCGTCCGCTTGTGGAAGGTGACCTCGTCGATCCCGAAGTGTTCGCGGAAGTCGGTCAGCAGACCGATCAACGGCTCCCCGATCGTCCCCGTTCCGA
>JBPEXA010000260.1:0-4612 GCA_052032135.1 Thermoanaerobaculia bacterium
CGTCGCGCGCGAGGTCGCCGAGCGCCCGGAGGGTCGGCCGCAGACGATCGAGCGCCTCGCGGTAGGTCTCGCGGAAGACACCTCGCCGGTCGCGGTGCGGCGCCCCCGGCTCGACGACGGCGCGGTCGATCGACGGCGCCTCGTCGCGCCACGACGGCAGCAGCGGATCGAGCCGGCCGAGCCGCTCGCCGCGGTAGCGGGCGCCGCGCAGGAAGCGGTCGGCCTCGTGCCCGTGGACCGCAGGGACGTCGCGCCGGCGCCGTTGCCGCCGACGCCGCATGGCGGCGACGATCTCCGTCAGCATCGCGTCGTTGAGCCGCGGCAGCGATCGCGTCAACAGGTCGCGAAAGCCGCTCTCGAGGCCCGGCCGCGAGACCCCCTGCAGCGCGGGCGGTGCCGGCAGCGGCGACCGGCGACCCCATCGCAGACGGATGCGATGGAAGAAGGCGGCGCCGATCGGTCTCTGCTCACCGGCGTCCGTCCCCTCGGGGTCGGTGAGCGCCGCGGTGACCGCCGCACCTCCCGCGGTCCCGGCGAGGAGCTTCTCGAGCGCCGTCCGATCGAGCTCGACGCGCAGGCGCTCGATGCGGATCGGCGGCCGCACCGGCAGCGGCATGCCGAGGTGGTAGAGCGAATAGCGCAGGCCGGTCACCACCACGTGGCGCAGCAGCGTCGCTCCGAAGTGGGAGAGGGGCGGCTGGGGACCCGGCAGCAGGAGGGTCCGCGACGACCCGACGGCCCTCTCGACGTCTGCCTCCGCCGCCCGGGTCATCGGCTCAGGTCCTCCAGAACGCTTTGGTGAACACCGCGGCGATGGCATACACCTCGAGCCGCCCGAGGAGCATCAGGACCACCATCAGCAGCTTGTGGGCGCCGCCGAAGAAGGCGAAGTTCTCGGTCGGCCCGACCGCCGCGAGGCCGGGCCCGATGTTGCCGAGGGTGGCGGCGGAGGCGGTGGCGGTGCTCACCAGGTCGGGGCCGCCGAGGCTGATGAGGATCGCGCCGATCCCCCAGATCGACAGATAGAGGATGAAGAAGCCGGCGACGCTGCTGACCACGTTCTCGGGCACCGGCTGGCCGCCGACGAAGACGCGCAGCACCCGGTTGGGGCTGAACATCTGCTTGGCCTCGCGCACCGCATAGCGCAGTCCGATGAGCATCCGCATCATCTTCATCGAGCCGGAGGTCGAGCCGGCGCAGCCGCCGACGAACATGCCGGTCACCAGCAGCAGCCGGCTCAAGGTCGGCCAGCTGTCGAAGTCGGCGGTGGCGAAGCCGGTGGTGGTGACGATCGACACCACCTGGAAGGCGGAGTCGAGCAGCGCGCGGCCGGGGTGGGAGTAGGTGCCGCTCGCCAGCAGATCGACGGCGACCACCACGGTGGCGCCGCCGAGGATCTTCAGGTAGACGCGGAACTCGGTGTCCTGCCACAGGTTCCAGTTGCGGCGCAGCCGCAGGCCGTAGAGCAGCGAGAAGTTGGTGCCCGCGATCACCATGAAGACGATGATGATCAGGTGCACCCACCATCCGAAGGCGGCGATCGAGGCGTTGCGCGGTGAGAAGCCGCCGGTCGACAGGGTGGCGAAGGTGTGGGTGATGGCGTCGTAGAAGCCGAGGCCGGCGACGCGCAGCAGCAGGATCTCGGCGACGGTGAGGATCAGGTAGAGCTTCCACAGCGTCGCCGCGGTGTCCTGGATGCGCGGCTGCAGCGCCTTGGCGGTCGGCCCCGGCACCTCGAGCTTGTAGAGGAAGCGCGCCCCGGGGCCGAGCTCGGAGAGCAGCGCGACGAACAGCACGATGATGCCCATGCCGCCGAGCCATTGGGTCATGCAGCGCCAGAAGAGGATGCCGCGCGACATGCTCTCGATGTCGGTCATCACCGAGGCGCCGGTGGTGGTGAAGCCGGAGGCCGACTCGAAGAGGGCGTCGATCGGATTCGTGAAGGCGCCGGTCAGCAGGTAGGGGAGGGCGCCGAACAGCGAGGCGAGGAACCAGCCGCCGACGACGATCAGGATCCCCTCGCGGCGGTACGCCTGGCCGGAGCCGCGGCCGAGCATCACCAGCAAAAAACCGCCGCCGGCGGTGAGCAGAGCGCTGATGCCGAAGGCGATGACGTCGGACCAGTCGCGGTAGATCGCCGAGCAGACCGCCGGCACCAGCTCGGTCGCCGCCAGCAGCAGCGTCAGCCGGCCGAGGAAGCCGAGGGCGGTGCGGTAGTTCACGACGAGGGGCCGGGGAAGAGCAGTCGAACGGTGTCGAGCTCGTCTTCCTGCACGAACAGGATGACCAGATCTCCGGCCTCCAGCCGATCGGCGCCGTCCGGCACGAACACCTTGCCGCCGCGCACCACCGATCCGACGATCAGGCCGCGCGGCGGCTTCAACTCGGCGAGGGTGGCGCCCACCACCGGGCTCGCCGCGCGGAGGCGCCGTTCGATCACCACCGCCGCGCCCCGCTGCAGGGAGACGATGTTGGCGCTGTAGTCGCTGTCGATGTACTCGCGGACGCGGGCGTAGGCGAGGGCGCGGGGGCTGAAGACGTGGTGCAGGCCGAGCCGTCGCCACAGGTGGGAGGTCTCGGCGCGGTGCACCAGCGCCAGCTCGCGTGGCACCCCGAGGTCGCGGGCGAGCAGCGACGCCATCAGGTTCGACTCGTCGTTGCCGGTCAGCGCGACGAAGATGCTGGCGAGATCGATCCGCTCCGCCTGCAGCAGGGAGAAGTCGGTGGCGTCGCCGTGGAGCACCTCGAACTCGGGGAACATCGCCGCCAGCTCCTCGGCGTCGGTGCGGTCGCGCTCGATGATCTTCACCTGGGCGTCGAACGAGCGCAGCGCCTGAGCGACGGTGCGGCCGGTGCGGCCGCCGCCGGCGATGACGACCGTGCCGACCACCTCCTGGCTGCTCGACACCATCCGCTCGGTCTCGCGGATCACCTCGGTGGTGCCGAGGATGAGGGCGTCGTCGCCCGGCTCGGCGCGGTCGTCGCCCGACGGCACGATCAGCTCTCTGCCGCGAAAGTAGGCGACCACCAGGCTGTCGTCCGGCAGCGCCACCTCGCGCAGCGGCTTGCGGGTCAGCGGCGAGTCGCCGTCGAGGCGGATCTTGCGCAGCTGCACCTTGCCACCGGCGAGGTACTCGACCGCCATCGTGTTGTGGCCGCGGATGAGGTTGAGAATGCGGGTGGTCGTCAACAGCTGGGTCGAGAGCAGCAGGTCGACGGCGAACACCTCTTCGAGCAGCCGGCGATCGCTGATCACCTCGTCCGCTTCGCCGACCCGCACCACCGTCCTCATCGCGCCGAGGTGCTTGGCGATCCGCGCGGCAGCGAGGTTCGCCTCGTCGGACGACGACACCGCCATGAAGAGATCGCACCGATCGACCCCGGCCCGCTTGAGCACCGCCGGCTGGGCGCCGTTGCCGTTGATGGTGCCGACGTCGAGCTCTTCCTCGACCCGCTCTGCCTTGTGGGGATCGATCTCGATGACGGTGACGTCGTGGCCCTCGGCGGAGAGCGAGCGCGCCAGGTGGAAGCCGACCTCACCCGCGCCCATCACCACGTAGCGTTGGGAGGCCATGGCGGGGCATTCTACTCCCGAGGCGGGCCGGCCGGCGCCCGCCGGCGAGGGGTCACGGCGTCGACCGCAGGGCGACGAGGGCGGCCCATCGAGCCTCGGTCTCCGACAGCATCCAGCCGGCGACCCGGACCGTTCTCGCCTCCCGGAAATCGCCGCGGATCCGCTCGACGAGCCGTTCGGCGAGCACCTCCGCCGCTTCGTCGCCCGACCAGCCGAGGTCGTCGGCGAGGCGCTCCGCCAGCCGCTGCTCGGAGCTGTCGGGGCGCTCGTCGAGATAGGCGCGGCCGACGGCGGCGACGCTGTCGGGGGTGATCGCCAGCGCCACGAGCTGCTCGGCGAGCGGTCCGACGTCGGGGCGGCGGCAGCCGCCGATGGCGATCATCCCGGCGAGCGTGACGCCGCCGCGCAGGAGCTGCCGTCGATCGAGCTGCATGGCGCGGTCGAGTATGTCAGCCGCCGCGCCGCCGGCGCAGGCGGTCGCCGAGGCGCAGGGCGAGCGCCATCGCGGTGACCAGCGGAGGGCTGCTGCCGAGCGACGGGAAGACGCTGCTGCCGGCGACGTGCAGGCGGGCGACGCCGTGGACGGCGCAGTCGGCGTCGACCACGCCGCCGCGCGGGTCGGAGCTCATGCGGGTGGTGCCGGCGTGGTGACCGAGCGCGCGGGCGCGCCGCGGCAGGTCGCGGATGACGGGCATGAACATGCGGCCGGCGAGCGAGGCGCCGACCGCCTCGGCGAACAGATGCGTCGCCGCTCGCAACGTCCAGGTCTCGACCTCGGGCGGCCGCCAGACGAGCTCGATGCGCGGCGTGCCGAAGCGATCGGCCGTCGTTCCCAAGGTGAGGCGGCTGTCGGGGTCGGGCGGCGCCTCGACGGTGAGGGTGACGAGGCCGTTGAAGAGGTCGTCCTTGTGGCGCGCCTCCACCGGTGCGAGGGTCGATACCAGCGACTGCACCTCGGGCAGCAGCGGCGGCATCCGCTCCGGCGGCGGCGACGACAGTGTGAAAGCGCCGGCGAGGAGCTCGTGTCGCCGCTGCAGC
>JBPEXA010000261.1:0-1862 GCA_052032135.1 Thermoanaerobaculia bacterium
CCCGACCTCGCCGCCGTGTTCCGTGTGGTCGCCGGCGACCGCGCGCTCAACGAGGGGCTCGAGGGGGGCTGGACGCGGCTGCGTGAGCCGCTGCGGAAGCTCCTCCACGCGCTGCGCCGCAACGATCGGCGCGGCAGCCGTCGCAACATCGCCGCCCACTACGACCTTGGCAACGACTTCTTCGAGCGGATGCTCGACCCGACGATGTCGTACTCGTGCGCCATCTTCCCCCGCCCCGACGCGCCGCTGGTCGACGCTTCGGTCCACAAGCTCGACGTCGCCTGCCGGAAGCTCGCCCTGACGCCCGACGACCATCTGATCGAGATCGGTACCGGGTGGGGCGGGTTGGCGCTGCACGCGGCGGGCCGCTACGGCTGCCGGGTGACGACGACCACCATCTCCCGCCGCCAGCACGAGCTGGCGACCCGTCGGATCGTCGAGGCGGGGCTCGCCGATCGCGTCGAGGTGGTCGAGCTCGACTATCGGGACCTGGTCGACCGCTTCGGCGCCGGCCGCTTCGACAAGCTGGTGTCGATCGAGATGATCGAAGCGGTCGGCCACCGCTACCTCGGAGAGTTCTTCGCCACGTGCAGCCGGTTGCTGAAGGACGACGGCCGCATGCTGCTGCAGGCGATCGTCATCGGCGACCGCTACTACGCGGCGTACCGCCGCTCGGTCGACTTCATCCAGCGGTTCATCTTCCCCGGCAGCCTGCTGCCGTCGATGGGGACGATGAGCGGCGCGGTCGCTCGGCGCACCGATCTGTCGCTCGTCCACCTCCAGGACCTGACGCCGCACTACGCCGAGACGCTGCGCCGGTGGGCCGCCAACCTCGCCGATCACGCCGACGAGCTGGTCGAGCGCGGCTACCCGCGCCGGCTGCTGCGCCTCTGGGACTACTACTTGAAGTACTGCGAGGGCGGCTTCGAGGAGCGGGTGATCGGCGACCTGCAGCTGCTCTACGCCAAGCCGCTCGATCGCTCGGCGCCGATCGAGCCCGAGCTGCCGTCCGCCGCCGAGGCACCGACGCTGCGCGAGGTCGGCTAGCCGTGTGGGCCGCCCTCGCAGAGCGCCGCATGCTGCCCGACCCCTGGTTGCGGGCGGGGATGCGACGCTGGATCGGTCGTCGCCTGCGCGACGAGCGCGACCGCCACCGCGACGGCTGGCCCGATCACCGCGAGCGGATGGCGTCGGGTCCGATCGCCATCGCCACCGACGCCGCCAACGACCAGCACTACGAAGTGCCGGCCGCCTTCTTCGAGGCGGTGCTCGGCCCCCACCTCAAGTACAGCGGCTGCTACTGGCCGCCGGGCGTCGACGATCTCGGCGCCGCCGAGGCGGCGATGCTCGAGCTGACCTGCGAGCGCGCCGAGCTCGCCGACGGCCAGCGGATCCTGGAGCTCGGCTGCGGATGGGGATCCCTCACCCTGTGGATGGCGGAGCGCTACCCCGCGGCGAGCGTCACCGCGGTGTCGAACGCCGCCGCGCAGCGTCGGTACATCGAGCAGCAGGCGGCGAGCCGCGGGCTCGACAACCTGACGGTGCGCACCGCCGACGTGAACGCCTTCGAGCCGCAAGGGCGCTTCGACCGCGTGGTGTCGGTCGAGATGTTCGAGCATCTCCGCAACCAGGAGGCGATGCTGCGCCGCATCTCCGGATGGCTCGAAGGCGACGGTCGGCTCTTCCTCCACCTGTTCTGCCACCGCGAGGTCGCCTACTTCTTCGAGGTCGACGGCGACGCCGACTGGATGGCCCGTCACTTCTTCACCGGCGGCATGATGCCCGCTTACGGGCTGCTCGAGGCGCTCGACGCCCCCTTCGAGATCGAGGCGCAGTGGGCGGTCAACGGTGAGCACTACCGG
>JBPEXA010000262.1:0-4984 GCA_052032135.1 Thermoanaerobaculia bacterium
CTCGCCGGCCCGCGCCACCGGTTGGCGAGTCGCATCCTCGCCGCTCTGGTGGCGGCGGCGACGCTGGCCAACCTGCTGCTCCATCTCGGCGCCGAACCGTGGTGGTTCAAGCTCGCGATCCTGCTGCTGACCGTTCCGATCATCCTGTGGACGGGTATCCGAGGGCCGTATCGTCGCGGGATCGATCTCGGCGCAGGCGAGGGGACCGGAGGATGATCGGCGCGAGCGAAGCGATCGACCGCCTGCGGGAGGGCAACCGCCGCTTCGTCGACGGCATCCGCAGCGAGGCCGGGAGCGTCGCTCACTCGCATCGCGCCGAGCTCGCCCGCGGCCAGTCGCCGTTCGCGATCATCCTCGGCTGCTCCGATTCGAGGGTGCCGGCGGAGATCGTCTTCGATCAGGGGCTCGGCGATCTGTTCGTGATCCGCGTCGCCGGCAACATCGTCGCGCCGACCCAGGTCGGCAGCGTCGAGTTCGCGGCGACCCAGTTCGGCACCCGGTTGGTGGTGGTGCTCGGCCACACGCGGTGCGGCGCGGTGACGGCGACCATCGACGAGCTGCGGCGACCGACCGAGGAGCAGTCCCCCAACCTGCGGACGATCGTCGATCGCGTGCGGCCGTCGGTGGCGCCGCTGCTCGGCGCCGGACACGACGAGGCGGAGCTGACGCGGCTGGCGGTGCGCGCCAACATCCAGACCTCGGTCGATCAGCTGCGGCACGGATCGGAGGTGCTCGAACGGCTGATCGCCAGCGACGGGCTGCGCGTCGTCGGCGCCGAGTACGCCCTCGAGAGCGGCACGGTGGAGTTCCTCGACGACGGCGGATGACGGTGCTGCTCAAACGTCAGACGCTCGAAGGGATCCGGCGCGGCACGGTCCACCTCGCCTTCCGGCGCTGGAAGCGACCGACGGTGCGGTCCGGCGGCACGCTGCTGACGCCGATCGGCCAGCTGGCGATCGAGGCGGTCGACCGCATCGAGATCGACGACGTCGACGCCGCGGCGGCGACCGCCGCCGGCTACGACGACCCGACCGCGCTGCGACGCGAGCTGGCGGCTCGCTCCGGGGACCTCTACCGGGTGCGGCTGTCGTTGCAGGGGCCCGATCCGCGGATCGGGCTGCGCGAGGCGGTCCCGGTCGGCCCGGAGATCGACGCCATCCTCGAACGGCTGGCGAAGATCGACGCTCGGGCCAGAAACGGCGCCTGGACTTCGGCGGTCCTCATCGCCATCGAGTGCGCCCCGGCGACGCGGGCGGCCGACCTCGCGGCGACGACGGGCATCGAGCCGGCGGTCTTCAAGCGCCGGGTCCGCCGCCTCAAGGCGCTCGGCCTCACCGAGAGTCTCGGCACCGGCTACCAGCTGTCGCCCCGCGGCGAGGCGGTGCTCGCGGCGACGGGAGAGCCGGCGCGGTGACCGACCGCCGGCCCCCCGTTTGCTCGATCGTCGCGGCGCTGCTGGCGGTGCTGGCGGCGACCGGTCTCCGATCGCAGCCAGCCGACCGGGAGGGGTGCTTCGCCGACTGCACCGCGGATCTTCGCGGGAGCGTCGACCTCGGGCCGCGGCAGGGGACGCCGGCACCGCCGTTCGCGGCGATCCGCTTCGATCCGCTCACCGGCGAGCGCCGTGCCCTCGAGCTCGGTTCGCTGCTCGACGGTCGGCCGTTGATCCTCGCCTTCGGCAGCTTCACCTGAATGGGCTTTCGCTCTCAGTTCGAGAGCCTCGTCGCGGCCTCGGTGCGGTGGGGCGATCGCGCGGACGTCTGGATGGTCTACGGACGCGAGGCGTTCCCCGCCGAATCGAGATGGCCCGCTCCGGTGCCGGACGGGCGTCCGGCAGCCGCGCCCCGCACCCTCGACCAGCGACTCGACCTCGTGCGGCGCTTCGCCGCCGGGGTCGGCGCCGAGCTGCCCTTCCTGGTCGACGACCTCGGCGACGGCGCGATGACCGCCTACGACGCCTACCCGTTCCGACTCTTCGCGATCGCTGCCGACGGCACCATCGCCCTTCCTTCGACCAAGGGAGCGGCGGGCTTCGCCGAGACCCTCGAGCGGGTCGACGCCTGGCTCGAGGGACCGCGGGCCGCGCATCCTCCTCGCTGAGGCGACCGATGCTGCCCCTCGATCTCGAGCAGTGGCTGACCGAGGCCGGCGACCGTGTCCTTCACCGACCGCAGCCGTGGTCGCCGGGCGATCAGCTGCTGCACGAGGTGTGGTTGTTCGATACCCAGGCTCGCAACGGCGGCGTGCCGCAGTACTTCGGCAACTATCCGGAGCGGTGGCCGACGCTGCTGGAGCGGACCGCGCAGGCGCTGCCCGAGTTCGAGCCGGTCGCCGCCGCCGTCGAGAGGGTGATCGCCGGTGCCGACGACCCGTTCGAGCCCGCCCTCGCCGCCGAGGCGGCTCTCGACGCGGTGTGGGAGGAGCATCGGGAGCGGGTGGTCGCCGCCCTGCGAGCGGTCACCGATGCCCCTGCTCCCGCCAGCGCGGCTCCCGACAGCCCGGCCCCCGACGCCCCGGCCCCCGACGCCCCGGTTTCCGACGCCCCGGCCTCTGGTGCCGCGGCTTCCAACGCCGCCCCCGAGCGCTCGCCGCTCGAGAGCCGGCTCGAGCCGATCCTCGCTCGCGGGCTCTCCGAGCTCGAGGGGCCCGCCGACGGGGAGGTGTGGACGGTCGATCTCGAGCCGGGGCTCGCCGGCTGGATGACCGCGCCGCTCCCCGACGGCGCCCTCGTCTTCGCCGCCAACGGCGTCGGCGATCATCTCTTTCTGAGTCCCGAGGAGGACGCCGTCATGGTGTTCCGTCACGAGGGGGGCGAGGTCGACCGCTACTGCGATCGGCTCGAGGAGCTCGATCCGGGGCGCGAGCGGCGAGCTTCGGACCATCCGCCGGTGCGCTATCACGGCTCCGGCGAGGCGGTCCGCCTCGGCGATCGGGTCGAGGTGCGCTACCGGCTGTTCTTCAAGGCGACCGGCCGCGTCATCTACGTCCCGGGCGTCTCGCCGCGCCGTCCGGCGCTCGAGCGCGACGGGCTGGCGTGGGTGGCGATCCGGTTCGACGACGGTGGCGGCATCGAGACCGTCGTCATGCCGGACGGCGCACTCAAGAAGACGGTGCGGCGGATCGAGCGGGACAGCGAAGGCGATGGGGGGTGAGCGTTGCCTGGAGTGCGGCGCGACCCTCGGCAGCGCGAGCGATTGCAACGAACTGTTCGAACGGCTGCTGGCGCGCGAGTTCGGTGACTTCCGCTACGCCCGCGAGCACCGCTTGAGCGTCGACGCCTACTCGCTGCAGCATCCCGATCGCTACATGCGGTCTGCGAAGTCCTTCGTGGCGCATCTGACCGGGGCATGGGCGGCGCTCGAGAGCGAGCGGGTCGAGACCGTGAACCACGCGGTCCAGGGCTGGCTGAGTCGGCCGCGCTCGCTCGTCCGCCCCGACCCGCCACCGCCGGGAGATCGCGGATCGCTGACCGTCACCCATCCGCTCGCCGCCTCGGAGCCGGCCGCGCATCTGCGGCGAGTCCGGGAGTGGGCGGCGTCGGCGTGGGAGGCGTGGTCGCGGTGGCACCCGCTGGCGGAGCGCTGGGTCGCGGAGGCGACGGCAAGCCGGCAGACGCGCGGCTAGCGACGCACGTCGACCCGGCGCGCCAGCAGCGGGTCAGGGGCTCGCTGAGTCGGCGGCCACGCCGCGCTCCATCTCGATCTCGCGGATCCGGAACTTCTGGATCTTGCCCGAGACCGTCATCGGGAAGTCGTCGACGACGCGCAGCGTGCGCGGCACCTTGAAGTGCGACAAGCGCTCGCCGAGCCACGCCAGGAGCTCTTCGGCGTCGGCGACCTCCCCGGCATGGAGTTGGACCCAGGCGCCGAGATCCTCGCCCCATCGTGGGTGCGGCACGCCGAAGACCGCCGACTGCGCCACTTTCGGGTGGCGATCGAGCAGCGCTTCGACCTCGGCGGGATAGATGTTCTCGCCGCCGCGGATGACCATCTCCTTGAGCCGTCCGGTGATGCGCAGAGAGCCGTCCGCTTCCATCACGCCGAGGTCGCCGGAGTGGAGCCAACCGGCGTCGTCGATCGCCTCCGCGGTCGCCTCGGGCTGCCGGTAGTAGCCGCGCATGACGTGGTAGCCCCGGAAACAGACTTCGCCCACGGCGCCGCGCGCGACGGTGGTTCCCGACGCGGGATCGACCAGCTTCACCTCCTGGTGGGGCAGATTGACGCCGACGGTCCGCGTCCGCTGCTCGGGCGTGGCGGCGGCGAGCGTGCAATGGGTGACCGGCGAAGCCTCCGTCTGGCCGTACCCGATCCGGATGTCGCTCAGTCCCATCTCGTCGATCACCCGTTCCAGCAGCTCCGGCGGGCAGGGGGCGCCGGCCATGATGCCGGTGCGCAGCGACGACAGGTCGAACGACGCGAAGTCGGGATGCTCGAGCTCGGCGACGAACATCGTCGGCACGCCGTGGAGGACCGTGCAGCGCTCCGCTTCGATGGTGCGGAGGATCGCTCCCGGCTCGAAATGTGGCGCCGGGAGCACCAGCGTGGCGCCATGAGACAGGCATCCGAGACTCGATACCACCATGCCGAAGCAGTGGTAGAAGGGCACCGGGACGCACAGGCGGTCTCCGGCCCGGAGGCCGATCGCCCGTGCGGTGGAGTGCGCGTTGTTGAGGATGTTGTGGTGCGTGAGGACCACCGGTTTCGGGAACCCGGTGGTGCCGGACGTGAACTGGATGTTGATCGGATCATCGACGTCGAGCTCGGCGGCGCGGGTGGCGAGCCGATCGCGATCGACCTCGCCTCCGAGCTCGAGCAGGTCGTCCCACGACCATTGTCGGCCTCGAGAGGTCGGTGGAGGGCCGTCGCGGGTCGGGTCGAAGACCACCACCCGATCGAGATCCGGGAGCCGCTCGATCGGGTCTTCACCTGCGAGCAGCTCGGGAGCGAGCTGGTGGAGCATCTCGACGTAGCGCGAGCTTCGGAAC
>JBPEXA010000263.1:0-2846 GCA_052032135.1 Thermoanaerobaculia bacterium
ATCGCCGGCCAGGTGATCTCGGGGTAGGGGCCGTGGCGGACGGGCTTGCTCATGGGAGCGGTCGCGACATGGTACCGGAAGCGCTCACGCCGCCGGCCCGGCGGCGCCGCGCGGCAGCGAGACGACGGCGATCCCCACCACCACCATCGCCGCACCGAGCGCCTGCACTGGGGAGAGGCTCTCGCCCAGCAGCAGCATCCCCCACACCAGCGTCAGCACCGGCTGCGCCAGCAGCAGGATCGAGGTCTCGATCGCCGGCATCTTGGGCAGCGAGCGGGTGATCAGCAGCCAGCCGAACACCTGAGCGGTGAGCGCCAGCGCCAGCAGCCAGCCGTGCTGCGGCCAGCTGACGGCGTAGTCGAGCTCGCCGTCGAGGGTGCCGAGCAGCCAGGTGGCGGCGACGGTGCCGAGGGTGGCGTCGAGCCACGGGCCGATGGTCGGCGTGTCGCCGCGCCGGGCGCGTCGGAAGGTGAGGAGGAAGGAGGCGTAGAAGACGCCGGTGGCGCAGCCGTAGATCACCCCCCGGAGCGGCGCGTCGCCGTAGGCGTCGGGGCGGCCGAGGCCGGAGGTCAGCACCACGCCGCCGAAGAGCAGCGGCAGCATCCACAGCAGCATCTTGCGCGGCCGCTCGCCGAACAGCCACCAGGCGGCGATCGCCACCCAGAAGACCTGGGTGTTGCCGAGCACGGTCGCCAGGCCGGCGCCGATCGAGCCGATCGAGCGGTGCCAGACGGCGAAGTCGGCGCCGAGGATGAGGCCGGAGGCGACCGCCAGCAGGCGGGCGTTGCGGCCGCGGTGGTCGCGCCCCCGCACCCGCCACCAGAGCAGCGCCAGCAACGGCACCGCGTAGAGCGCCCGGAAGAACGCCGCGGTCGACGGCGACGCCTCGGACAGCCGGACGAAGATCGCCGAGAACGAGATCCCGACGACGCCGGCGAGCGCCTGCAGGCGGAGCTGGAGCGGACTCTGGGGGGCCAAGACGCGGCGATTGTACGCGCCGCCGTCGAAGGGTCGCCGTCAGCCGAGCCGGGCGCGGACCCGCTCGACGGCGTCCGCCTCGTCCGGGTAGCCGGCCCCCCACTGGCGGGTCAGGAAGTTGCCGCCGCGGGTGACCACCCGCTCACCGTCGACCAGGACGTCGAACTGCCCCTTGGCGCCGGGCGTCCGCTCGACCTCCACCCCGAGCTCCTTCTCGATCCGGGCCGCGAGACTCGCGGCCTTCGCACCGTTGTTCCCTCAGGTGGGGCAGTAGTGGATCTCGACCTTCATCGCTCGCGCATCCTACCTCCTGGGGTCCCTCTTCGGCCGCCACGCCATCTTCATGAAGACGTCGCCGCGCTCGAGCTCGTCGAGCATCTGCGCGAGGCGCCGCAGCTGGGTGTCGGGTCGCCGGGCGCGGCTGATCCAGCCCAGGTCGTCGTTGCGCTGGTAGGGGGGCCGCTCCGCGTAGGCGGCGGTCAGCCCGGCCTCCGCGAGAGCGTCGCGCACCCAGTCGGGCATCGGCTGGATCGGCCGCGAGAGGCTCGCCAGATCGTCGCCGTCGCCCGGGCCCCTCACAGCCGGTCGGTGTCGCGGACGAAGCGCGCCAGGTCGTCGCGGAACTTCTCGAGCGACTCCTGGTGGAGGTACATCATGTGCCCCGCTTCGTAGAGCTCGATGTGGATGCGCTCCCGCACCTCGGGAGCGACGTCGAGGTGATCGATGTCATGGAGGGTGGCGAGCGTCGGCGTCGCGAGGTCGTAGTAGCCCTGCTGCACCAGCAGGTGCAGCCCCGGGTTCATGGTCAGCGCCATCGCCAAGTCGCCGCGCAGGTTGGCCCACGGCTCGACCCACCCTCCGGAGGTCGGCGGCCGGTGGCTCCAGTCCCAATCGCGCACCCCGCCCATGATCTGGTAGGTCTCGTCGCGACCGAAGTCGAGGTCGCCGTGGAGGTAGTCGAGGAAGGCGGCGGTGAAGGCGGGGCCGACGGCGGGAAAGAACGGGTCGTAGTCCATGTCCTCGGCCAGCGGGTTGACCGCCGGGCCGATGAAGCGCGAGTCGATGCGGCCGGCGATCTGGCGCTCGTCGCGCTTGAGCTCCTGCACGAACTGCTGATGGCTGACGCGGAGGTCGGCTTTGAGCCAGTAGTCGACGGAGGTGCCGGTGTAGGCGGCGAGCTTCGCCGCCACCGCCTGCTTCTCGTCCTCGCCGATGGTGTACCCCTTGAGCAGCGCCGGCGCGTACTCGTCGTAGGCGAAGCGCTCGACCTCACGATGGAAGCTCTCGAGGTCGGGCTGGTCGGGCACCATGCCGTGGTACCAGGCGGTCGCCGCCAGCGTCGGCAGGTAGAGGACGTGGGGCAGGTCGATGCCGCCGCCGTCGATCCCCGAGCCCATGTTGAGGAAGGGGGAGACGATCACGACACCGTTGAAGTTCATGCCGTGGACGTTCTGCAGGTGCCAGACGAGGCCGGCGGTGCGCACGCCGCCGTAGCTCTCGCCGAGGATGTACTTCGGCGACGCCCACCGCCGGTTGAGGGTGACGTACTCCTTGATGAACGCGCCGACCGAGCGGATGTCCTGGTCGACCCCCCAGAAGTCCTTCCCCTCCGCCTCGCCGAGCGGCTTGCTGAAGCCGGTGCCGACCGGGTCGACCATCACCAGGTCGGTGACGTCGAGGACGCTGTACTCGTTGTCGACCCGCATCGCCGGCGGTGGCGGCGCGTACCCCTCGTCCTCGACCACCACCCGCTGCGGGCCGAGCACCCCCATGTGGAGCCAGATCGACGACGAGCCGGGCCCGCCGTTGAAGGCGAACATCAGCGGCCGGTCCCGGCCCTCGCCGGCGCCGTCGCGGGTGTAGGCGGT
>JBPEXA010000264.1:0-3979 GCA_052032135.1 Thermoanaerobaculia bacterium
GTCGGCACAGCTGGCGGGCGTCGAAGCGCCCCCAGGAGAGGAACTCGGTGGCGAGCCGCGTCATCTGCCGGAAGGCGCCCTTCGCGATCCGCCTCCGCTCGTCGTCGTCGCGCTCCGGGAACGCTCGCGCCAGGTTGTCGAGGGCGATCCGGCGACGGCTCGCCAGCAGCCGGTAGGCGACGTCGCCGAGCCAGCGACCGGTCACGCGGGCGGCGCGGTGGGGGAGGGCGCGCACGGTGGCGTGGACGAGCTCGAAGAGGGCGAGCTCGACCGCGTGGCGCGTCGGCGCCTGCTTCACGTCGCCGCCCCCTCGCCCTCGAGCGCCGCCAGGCGGCGGTCGAGCCACTGGAAGAAGGCGTCGTCGGGCAGGGCGATCAGCGGCAGCTCGGCGAGCGGTCGATCGAGCCGGCCGAGCAGCTTGACGCGGTCCTTGGCGGTGGTGACGACGAAGCGGGCACCGCACTCGTCGAAGGCGGCGCGGATCTGATCGAGCGTCGCTTCCGGGTAGGCGTGATGATCGGCGAACACCAGCTGGCCGACGACGTCGACCGCTTCGCGAGCGACCGCGGCGGCGAACTCGGTCGGCCGGGCGATGCCGCTGACCAGCAGCACCGGGGCGCCGGCCGGCAGGTCGTCGCCGCCGGTCTGACGCGGCGCCAGCGTCCGCCGCTCGCAGCCGAAGCCCGGACCGTCGAAGCCGAACGGGCGGAGCCGGTTGGCGGCCTCGCGAGCGGCCGCGGCGTCGCCGCCCGACAGCAGCACGGCGTCGGCGTCGGCGGCCGATTCGAGGGGCTCTCGGAGACGTCCGGAGGGCCACAGTCGCGAGCCGCCGAAGGGGTCGGCGGCGGGGAGGACGAGCAGATCGACGTCGCGCGCCAGCGCCAGGTGGGAGAAGGCGTCGTCGAGCAGGAAGAGCTCGGGCGGCGGGTCGAGCCGCTCGAGGGCGTGGCGGCCGGCGGCGTACCGATCGGCCCCCACCACCACGGCCGCACCCCGCACCTCGCCGGCCAGCAGGACCGGCTCGTCGCCGGCGACGCTGGGACCGAGCAGCGGCCCGTCGCCGGCGCTGACGACGCGCACGCGGCGATCGCGACGGCCGTAGCCGCGCGACAGGATGGCGACCGATCGTCCCTGCTCGACGCAGTGGCGGGCGATGCTCGCCACCAGCGGCGTCTTGCCGCTGCCGCCCCAGTGGAGGTTGCCGACCGAGATCACCGGCCGTGGCAGCGCCCGGCGGCGCGACCGGTACCAGCGGCGCCGCCACCGGTGGCCACTGCGGTAGAGCCACTGCCAGGGGGAGCGGCTGGCCGTCGGGCGACCCTCGACGCTCATCCCGCCGCCAGCCACGGCTCGAAGGCCGCCAGCGTCCGCCGGATCGCGCCGCGCCCCTGGGCGACCAGCTCGGCGCCCGCCGCACCGAGCGCCTCCAGCGCCGGCGAGCCGTCGATCGCGGCGCCGAAGAAGCTCGCGAGGGTCGCCTCGTCGTCGACCCGCGTCCACGCCTCCGCCTCGTCGAAGCGGCGGGCGATGTCGTCGAAGTTGCCCATCGACGGTCCGGCGGCGACCGGCACCGCGAAGAGCGCCGGCTCGATCGGATTGTGCCCGCCGGTGGGGACCAGGGTGCCGCCGACGAAGGCGCCCGCCGCCAGTCGGTAGAGGGCCGCCAGCTCGCCGAGGGAGTCGAGGACGACGACGTCGGGGCGATCGGCGGGCGACAGCGCGCTGCGCCGTCGGACGTCGAGCCCCGCCGCGGCGGCGACCGACTCCGCCTGAGACCACCGTTCCGGGTGACGGGGGGCGAGCACCAGCAGGCCGCGGCGCTCTCGCGACGCGCGGCGGAAGGCGTCGACGACGACGCGATCCTCCCCTTCCATCGTCGAGCCGGCGACGACGATCGGCCGTCCCGCCGCCACGGTTGCGATCAGCTCCTCCGCTTCGACCGCCGCCGCCGGCGCCGACTGGTCGAACTTCAGGTTGCCGGTGACGGTGATCCGGGAGGTGCCGACCCCCAGCGCCCGCAGCCGCTCGGCGTCGGTCGGCGTCTGCACCGCGTAGTGGGCGACGCGCCCGTGGAGCCAGCGGCCGAAGCGGGGAAGGCGGCGCCAGCGGCGGAAGCTGCGCTCGCCGACCCGCCCGTTGGCGACCAGCACCGGAACCCCTCGCCGCCCGGCGTCGCGCAGCACCAGCGGCCACAGGTCGCCCTCGATCGCGATCAGCAGGCGCGGGGCGTGGCGATCGAAGAACCGGCGGACGGCGAAGCCGAGGTCGAACGGGAAGTAGGCGACGGCGCCGCGATCGGCGAACAGCGTCGCCGCCTGCTGCTGCCCGGTCGGGGTGATGGTGGTCACCAGCAGCGGGGTCGCCGACGGCAGACCCGCGGCGAGCACCGCGGCGACCCGCGCTTCGCCGACCGACACCGCGTGCAGCCAGACCGGTGCGTCGCCGGCGATGGCGGTGGCCTGCCCGAGGCGGCCCCGGAGGGTGGGAAGATAGTGTCGCCGCCGGCGGAGGAGCAGGGCGAGTCCACCGGTCACCAGCACCGCTGCCACCACCGTCTGATAGAGGATCCACATGGCGGGGGTCGCGTCGCGCCGCGAGTATAATCGCAGCGATCGTGGGCGGTTACGGTGCTCGGGATCGAGAGCCGCGCCGTCGTCCGACACCCTGGACGCCGGCCCCCTCTCGATCGTAAGCAACCGTGGAGCGTCGAATTTGCCGAGACTCGTCCATTCCGCCGGCCCGCGAGAGGGTGCGCAGCCACCGCGAGAGGAGATCTCCGACCGCGAGCTGCTGCTGGCGGTCGCCGCCGACGACGAGGCGGCACTCGATGCGCTGATCGAACGCAAGAGCGGCCCGCTGCTCCAGGTCGCCTTCCGGCTGGTCGGCAATCGCGAGGACGCGCGCGACGTCGTGCAGCTGACGTTCGTCAAGGCGTGGGAGGCGCGTCGCCGCTACGATCCGAAGTACAGCCCCAACACCTGGCTCTACCGCATCGCCACCAATCTCGGCATCGATCTGCTGCGCGCTCGTCGCACCCGCGAGCGGCAGAGCGAACCGGTCCGCCACCATCTGATGCGGCTCGCCGATCAGAGGCGCGGCTCGCTCGCCGCGCTGCGATCCGACGAGGTGGCGAGGATCCTCCGCGAGCTGTCGGCGACGCTGAGCGAGCGGCAGCGCGCCGTCTTCGTGCTGCGCGAGGTCGAGGGGCTGTCGTCGCGGGAGGTGGCGGCGGTGATCGGATGCCGGCCGTCGACGGTGCGCAACCATCTGTTCGCCGCCCGCAAGACGCTGCGCCGCGAGCTCCTCGCCCGCTACCCGGAGTACGCCGGCGGCAGGAGGGCCGAATCGTGAGCTGCCCGCAGTGGGCCGAGCTGCTCGCGCACCGATTCGAGCCGCGGGGCGACGCGCCGCCGGGATGGGGGGCGGCGCTGCGGCACCTCGACGGCTGCCCCCGCTGCCGGGAGGAGGCGGTGGCGATCGATCCGCTGCTGGCGTTTCGCGACGCCGAGCCGGTCGCGGTGACCCCCGAGGAGATCGCCGCCTTGCGCGACGACGTGCGAGCGGTGCTGCGAGCGGAGAGCTTCCCCGCGACGGAGGGTCGGCCGGGGGCGAGCCGCTGGGCGGCCGCCGCTCTGGTCGCGGCGTCGATCCTGCTGCTGCCGGCGACCACCGGCACTCCGCCCGCGGGCGACGGTTGGCTCCCGGCGGTGATCGAGGCGCCCGCGACACCGGCGATCGACGGCCTCGACCGCCCGTCGGCGCGGATCTACGAATGGGGCGCCGAGGATCTGTCGGTGGTGATGGTCGTCGATGAGACGTTGGACGTCTGAGCGCCCGTGTCGCCAGCAGCCGAGTCCCGAGCCGCGCAGTCCCGAGCCGCCCCGTCCCGGGCGCAGTGCAGGGCGGCCCCATCGCGGGCCCGGTCCCGCATGCAGTCCCGGGCGGCCCAATCCCGGGCGGCCCAATCCCGGGCGGCCCA
>JBPEXA010000265.1:0-5401 GCA_052032135.1 Thermoanaerobaculia bacterium
CGACCGCCCGCCGGAAGAGGCTGTTGGCGAGGTACCAGCGGAGGTTGACGCCGGTCTTGGAGTCCGCGATCGGGTACTCCGGGTCGGTGAGCACCCGGTGGCCGCGGGAGTAGTCGAGCCGGTCCCGATCTGGAATCCGCGGCGTCGAGGCGTCGCGGGTGGTGAGGTGCACCTCGGCAGCGGTGCGCTGCTCGAGCGTGGCGCGGATGCGCTGGGCGATGTCGTAGACGTAGACGCTCTCCCAGACACCGCGGATCGACGCCCCGACGTCCTGCCCGCCGTGTCCGGCATCGAGGATGATCGTCACCCCCCGCAGCTTGTCGGCTTCCGCCCGGTTGCTGTACTTCGAGCTGGCGATCAGCCCCGCCTCGTACTCGCGGCGAGCCGGGTGGCCCGCGGGGAGGAACTCCGGCATCAGCACGTCGAGGGGGATCTTCACCTCGAAGCCGACCGGGATGTCGGTGACGTCGGCGATGCCGTTGCGGCGGGCGATCTCGGCCGCCAGCTGGTTGACGTCCTCGGCGTAGACCAGCCCGGTGAAGCGGATGACGACGCTCGAGTAGAGCGCCTCTCCAGGCTTCAGCCGGTAGCCGGCGTACTCGCCACGGGAGTCTTCGCCGTACCGGAGGTGATAGGCGGAGTCCTCCGGCAAGACCTGCCGCAGCGCCGGCCGCAGCAGGCGGGCCGGCACCAGCACCACCTGTCTCGGCTCGACGTCTTCGTCGGCGAGGGCGTTCGCCTCGCGCAGCGCCCGGTAGTTGTCGCCCCGGCCGGTGAACCACTCGGAGATGCGCCACAAGCTCTCGGACGCCGATGTCCCGTGCTGCCCGACCTGATGGCGCCAGCCGGCCGCCACCCCCCGATCCTGCGTGAAGACGTGGGAGATCACCTCCAGCTGCCGCTCCGCGGTGAGCAGCGAGAAGGGGATCCGGTAGCGGACGCCGGCGAGCATCCGGTCGTGGCCGCTCGCCGCCTTGACGTCATCGACGAACTCGGCGGTGCCGCAGTGCTCCCGCACGAAGGCGAGCCATCCCTGACCTCGCTTGGGGACCGTCTCGAGGTAGAGCTCGAGTCGATCGTCGAGCACCGCGTGGCTGCCGTCGGGCAGCGTCACGCGATGGACCACCTCCGCCGTCGGGCCGACGGCCCCCGACAGCCAGGCTCCCGGCAGCCAGAGCGCCAGCGCCACGGCCGCCCACAGCCCGACGGGCGCCGGCCCGGCATTACGGGTCATGGACGGTTCGATTCCTCATGTTCTTCGACCTTTAACGGCCGGAGATTCAAGCGGATTCTAGCAGCAGCTCCGGCCGGCGGTGGTGGGCCGCGTACCGCGCCACCGCATCGCGCACCGGGGACGTAACATGCCGCCATGGGAGACGGGTGGTGGCGGGACGGGCTGCTCGGCCGCGCGATCGACGTGCTCGCGGGCGGTGCCGCCCACCTGGTCGGAGGCGCGATCCGCGACCATCACCTCGGCCGCGCCCCGGTCGACTTCGATCTGGTGGTGGCGGGCGACGGCGAGTCGACCGCGAAGCGTCTCGCCGATCGGCTCCCGGCGAGGCTGGTCCGGCTCGGTGGCGACCGGTTCGCCGCCTGGCGACTGGTCGCCGACGACGGGATCATCGATCTCTGGGACCGCGGCACGGCGCCGCTCGAGAGCGACCTCCGCCGGCGCGATCTGACGATCAACGCCATCGCCCTCTCCCTGCCGGCCGGGGAGCTGGTCGACCCGGTGGGCGGGATGGCCGATCTCGCGGCGCACCGGCTGCGAGCGTGCGCTGACGACGCGTTCGTCGACGATCCGCTGCGAGTGCTGCGGCTCGCCCGCTTCGCCGCCGAGCTGCCCGACTTCTCCATCGAGCCCGCCACCCTGCGCCTCGCCGCGGCGGCCGCCCCCCGGCTGGCTGCGGTCGCCGCCGAGCGCCGGCGCCAGGAGCTTTTCGCCTGCCTCGGAGCCGAGCGCGCCGACCTCGCGGTCGCCGTCTGGCTGCAGACCGGCGTCTATCCCGGCCTGATCGCCGGATCGACGACCGACGACGTCGTCCCCGCCTGCCGCGCGGCGCTGCGGCACGCCACCCGAGCGCGGCCGACCGATCCAGCGGTGCGGCGCTCGATCCTGTTGCTGGCGGTCGCCGTCACCATCGGACACGGGCGGGTCGAAGCCCTCTTCGACGACGGCTGGATCGGCCGCTCCGAGGCGCGCGACGTCGCCCTGGTGATCGACCTCGGACCGCCGCCGGACGGGACCGCGGCCCGCCGCTGGTGGCTCCACCGGGCGGGCGAGCTGTGGCCGACCGCGCTGTGCTGGGCGGCCGGCGTCGGTGTCGATCCCGGCGCGCTCGACGCCACCACCGAGCTCGCTCGCTCGGCCGGCCGGGAGATCTTCGAGCCACCCCCACTGCTGCGCGGCGACGACGTCGCGACAGCGCTCGGCCTCGCCGCCGGCCCCGAGCTGGGCGTGGCGATCCGGCGCTTGCGACGGCGTCAGATCGAGGGGCGGGTGACGACCCGCGAGGAGGCGCTCGCCTGGCTGCTCAGCGAGCGCCGCTCATCAGCCGCTGATTGAGCTCTTTGATCCGCTCGCTCAGCTTGTCGATCTTGTCCTGCGCCTCGCGCTGCACCCGCTGCACCTCGCCCTGGGACTTCTCCAGCCGGCTGCCGAGATCGCCGGCCTTCTGGCTCAGCGCCTGCACCTGCTGCTCACGCTCCTTCAGCGCTCGCTGCAGCTCCTTGAGCTTCGCCTCGTCCTCGGCCACCTTCAGCTTGTGGCGCTCTTCCTGCTCTTCGTAGAGCTTGCGGAACTGCTGCAGCTCGAGAATCTTCGAGAAGTCGGCGGTCGAGCTCATGTCCTCTCCTTCCTCCTCGATGTCGGGGAACATCTTGCGGAGCTTGAGCGACAGGTCCTCGGGGTCCTGGGACTGTCGCATCGCCTCCTGATAGGTGATGGTGCCGTGAACCAGCAGGGCGATCAGCGACTGGTTCATGGTCTGCATGCCGTAGTAGGAGACCGAGTTCTCGAGCTCCTCGTGGAGCGCCGTGGTCTCCCCCTTGACGATCAGCTCGGAGATCCTCGGTGTCGACCGCATGATCTCGAGCGCCGGCACGAGCCCCTTACCGTCGCGGCGCTCGACCAACTTCATCGAGACGACGCCCGCCAGCACCTGCTCGAGCTGGACGCGGAGCTGTTTCTGCTGGTTGGCGGGCGCGCTGTCGAGGATCCGGTCGATGCTCTGCGTCGCGCTGTTGGTGTGCAGCGTGGAGAACACCAGATGACCGGTCTCGGCGGCGGTGATGACCGTCGAGATCGTCTCGCGATCCCTCATCTCGCCGACCATGATGACGTCCGGATCCTGCCGCAAGGCGTTGCGTAGCGCCTCGGCGAAGCTCGGCGTGTCGGTGCCGACCTCGCGTTGCGAGATCGAGGCGACGTCGTCGAGGAACAGGAACTCGATCGGGTCCTCGATGGTGATCACGTGCGCGGAGCGCCGCCCGGAGATGCGGTTGATCAACGCCGCCAGCGTCGTCGACTTGCCGCTGCCGGTCGGACCGGTGACCAGGACGAGGCCCATCGGCAGGTCGCAGAACTCCTTGAGCACCTCGGGAAGCCCGAGGTTGTCGAACACCTGGACCTCGATCGGGATGCGGCGGAAGGTCGCGGTCAGCGTTCCGCGCTGGTAGAAGACGCTGCCGCGGAAGCGCGCCAGGCCGTGCACGCCATAGCCGATGTCGACCGCCAGCTGCTGCTCCAGCTTCTGCTGCTGGCTCGGCGTGAGGATCGTCTCCATCATGTTCTGGATCTGATCCGGCGTCAGCGGATCGGAGTCGATCGGCATCAGCTTGCCGTGGATGCGCAGCAGCGGAGCCCGCATCGGCTTCAAGTGGAGGTCGGACGCCTCGCGGTCCGCCATCAGTCGTAGCAGCTGGTCCAACTGCATCGCGCGGCGATCTTACCCCAGCGCTCGAACCGACCTCGCGGAAGGCGACACAAGGCCCGGCGACCGGCCCGGAGCGCCTCAGTAGCGGCGCATCAGGCCGACGACGATCCCCTGGATCTTGAGATCCCGGGCGGGCACCCAGATCGGATCCATGTGGGACGCCGACGGCTGCAGCCGGACGCGTTCGCCTTCCGGGTAGTACCGCTTGAGCGTCGCCTCGTCGCCGACCAGGGCGACGACCATGTCGCCGACCGCAGCTTGCGACCGCTGGCGCACGACGACGAAATCGCCGTCGTGGATCCCCTCGTCGATCATCGATTCGCCCGCCACCCTCAGGACGTAGTGCCCCTCGTTGCCGCCTCCGAGCAGCTGGCGCGGCACGGTGACGCGGTCGTCGCCGGCGACCGCCTCGATCGGCCTGCCGGCCGCGATCAGGCCGTAGAAGGGCACCTCGGGCGTCTCTTCCGCGACCAGCAGCCGCCGCGCCCGGCTCGACAGCTGCAGGCCGCGCTTCTGATGGTCGTGGCGCTTGAGCAGCCCTTTGCGCTCCAGCAGCTTGAGGTGCTTGTGCGCGGTACCGTAGGAGGAGAACCCGAAGCGCTCGCAGATCTCGCGGTGGGTGGGCGACACCCCCTCACGGGCGATGAACTCGGCGATGAACTCGAGGATCTCGCGCTGGCGGCGGGTGAGGAAGGTCTCCATCGCCACGACCCTAGGCGAAAAGGAGTCGTAAATCAAGCGGCGGGATCGGCCGCAGGGACACACGACCTTGACTTGCCACAGTCGCTTCCATACCTTGAGCCTTCTACCACCAAGGAGATCGACAGCGTCATGACCGAAACGAAGACCGCGACCGGCCGCATCGGAGCCGAGTCGAGTGACACCGCCACGATCGGAGCGTCGACCTACATCAAGGGGCAGATCCGGGGGGACGACGATCTCGTCGTCCGCGGCCGGGTCGAGGGAAAGATCCGCCTGCCGAAGAACCGCGTGGTGGTCGCCAAGGAGAGCTCCGTCAAGGCGGACATCGTCGGGCGATCGATCGAGGTCGAGGGGCACGTCAAGGGGACCCTCAACGGCGGCGACGAGGTGCGGGTGCGCGCCGGCGGCCGCGTCGAGGGCGACATCGTCGCACCGCGCGTCACCCTCGACAGCGGCGCACAGTTCAGCGGCATGGTCGACATGGAGGGTGGCAAGAAGCCGCCGGCGGCCGCCGAGGCCTGAACCGAGGACCGATGCGAGAGAGCGCCCAGGGCGTCACCGCCGCCGACGAGGCGAGGAGCTCGCTGGGGCTCAAAGAGCTGCTCACCGGCCTGCCGACCGACCGCAAGCACTCGGTCCTCGACCTCGGCTCCGCCAGCAGCGGCAACGTCGCGTTCTTCTCCGGCTTCTCGTGTCGCCTCTACATCGCCGATCTCTACAGCACGCTGCTGCGCCGCGGCGGGCGGCCGCCCGATCAGCCGGAG
>JBPEXA010000266.1:0-2909 GCA_052032135.1 Thermoanaerobaculia bacterium
GAGCGAGCGACAGGAGGGGGCGGACGGACAGCCGATGGACGTGCGCTGGATCACCTCGATCCTGCCGCACCGCTATCCGTTCCTGCTCGTCGACCGGGTCCTCGAGATCGAGCCCGGCCACAGCATCCGCGCCTACAAGAACGTCACCGCCAACGAGGAGTTCTTCAACGGCCATTTCCCCGGCCACCCGGTGATGCCGGGGGTGATGATCATCGAGGGACTCGCCCAGGCGGCGGGGATCCTCACCCTGCACGACCGCTCCGAGCGCGACAGCAAGCTGATGTACTTCACCGGCATCGACAAGGCGCGCTTCCGGCGCCCGGTGGTGCCCGGCGATCGCCTCACCTACGAGGTCGAGATCCTGCGGCTGCGCGAGACCTACTGCAAGCTGAGCGGCAGGGCACTGGTCGACGACGAGCTGGCGGCCGAAGCGACGATGGCCTCGGCGCTGGTCGACCGCTAGGCGGCGGCCTCGAACGATGAGCGAGCGCATCCATCCGACCGCGGTGGTCGATCCCGACGCCCGCCTCGGCTCCGGAGTCGAGGTCGGCGCCTACGCGGTGATCGGCGCCGGTGTCACGGTCGGCGACGATTGCGAGATCGGCGCCTCGGCGCAGCTGCGCGGTCCGACCGAGCTCGGGCGCGCGAACCGGATCTTCCCCCACGCTTGCGTCGGCTTCGAGCCCCAGGACCTCAAGTACGCCGGCGAGGAGACCTGGCTACGGGTCGGCGACCGCAACGCCTTCCGCGAGTTCTGCACGATCCACCGCGGCACCGGCGAGGGAGGCGGGGAGACGCGGGTCGGCAGCGACAACCTGTTCATGGCCTACTCCCACGTCGCCCACGACTGCACGGTCGGTGACCGGACGATCTTCAGCAACGGCGGCACCCTCGCCGGGCACGTCGGGGTCGGCGACGACGCGGTGATCGGCGCCTACAGCGCCGTGCACCAGTTCTGCCGCGTCGGCCGCCATGCCTACATCGGCGGCTACTCGGTGATCACCCAGGACGCCCTCCCCTTCGTCAAGACGGTCGGCCACCGGCCGGCGGTCTACGGCATCAACAAGATCGGCCTCGAGCGCAAGGGGTTCGCCGCCGAGACCCTGAAGCGGCTCGACAGGGCGCTGCGGGTCCTCACCCGCGGCGGGCTGTCGACCGCCAGCGCGCTCGAGGTGCTGCGCAGCGAGCACTCCGACGGCGCCGAAGTCGACGAGCTGATCGATTTCGTCGCCGGCAGCGAGCGGGGGGTGATCAAGACGCTGCCGGGACGGCGCCGCAGCCGGGGCGCCGGTGGCTGAGGGAGGCGGGGCGGTCGAGGGGCCGCCACCGGTGCGCGTCGGCGTCGTCGGCACCGGCGCTCTCGGCCGCCACCACGTCCGCATCCTCGCCGAGCTCCCCGACGCCGAGCTGGTCGGCGTCTTCGACCGCCGCGGCGAGGTCGCCGCCGAGCTCGCGGCGCGCCATGGCACCCGCCCCTACGACTCGCTGGCGGCGCTCGCCGGCGACGTCGAGGCGGCGGTGGTGGCGGTACCGACCGTCGACCACCGGGCGGTCGGCGGCGAGCTCCTCGAGCGCGGGCTGCACGTGATGGTGGAGAAGCCGATCGCCGGCAGCCTGGCGGAGGCCGATGCGCTGATCGAGGCGGCCGGCCCGCGGGTGCTGGCGGTCGGCCACGTCGAGTTCTACAACCCCGCCGTCCAGCGGCTGCTCGACGTCGCCCACGGCGCCGGCTACGTCGAGGTGCAGCGGCTGGCGCAGTTCACCCCACGCAGCCTCGACGTCGACGTCGTCCTCGACCTGATGATCCACGACCTCCAGATCCTCCACGCGATCGATCCCAGCCCGGTGGCCGAGGTGCGGGCGACCGGCATCCACGTGCTGACCGACCGCATCGACATCGCCAACGTCCGCATCGCCCTCGAGTCGGGGTGCGTCGCCAATCTCACCGCCTCGCGGGTGTCGGCGGAGCGGATCCGCAAGCTGCGGGTGTTCCTTTCCCGCAGCTACCTGTCGCTCGATTACCAGGAGCAGAACATCCACGGCTACGAGCTGATCGACGGCGACGAGCGGGCGATCCGCCCCCTCGACCTGCCGGTCGAGCACGAAGAACCGTTGCGGGTCGAGCTGCGCCACTTCCTCGCCGCCTGCCGTGGCGAGACGGTGCCGTTGGTCGACGGTCACGAGGGGCGGCGCGCCCTCGCGACCGCGCTGGCGGTGCTCGACGCGATCGGAGACGGGTGATGGCGGCGGCGCGCATCGGCGTCATCGGCGGCAGCGGCCTCTACCGGATGGAAGGGCTCGAGCGGACCGAGAGCCGCGCGGTCGACACCCCGTTCGGAGCGCCCTCCGCCCCCTACGAGCTCGGCGAGATCGACGGCCTCCCCGTCGCCTTCCTCGCCCGCCACGGCGACGGCCACGGGATCCTCCCCTCCGAGCTCAACTTCCGCGCCAACGTCTTCGGCTTCAAGCGGCTCGGCGTCGACTGGCTGATCTCGGTCTCCGCGGTGGGGTCGATGCAGGAGGCGTACGCGCCGACCGACATCGTCGTCCCCGATCAGTTCTACGACCGAACCCGCCACCGCGCCGACACCTTCTTCGGCGACGGCCTCGCCGCCCACGTGTCGATGGCCGATCCGGTCTGCCCGGAGCTGCGCGGCATGCTGGTCGCGGCGGCCCGGGAGGCGGGCGCCACCACTCACGACGGCGGCACCTACCTGTGCATGGAAGGGCCGCAGTTCTCGACCCGCGCCGAGTCGCGCATCTACCGGTCGTGGGGGATCGACGTCATCGGCATGACCAACCTCCAGGAGGCGAAGCTGGCGCGCGAGGCGGAGATGTCGTACGCCACCCTCGCCATGGTCACCGACTACGACTGCTGGCACGAGGAGGAGGACGACGTCGAGGTCGGC
>JBPEXA010000267.1:0-2530 GCA_052032135.1 Thermoanaerobaculia bacterium
CGGCCTCGGCCTCGGCGCCGTCGACGAGCTCGAGAGCGATCTCTACGTCATCGTCGTCCCCGAGGGGTCGTCGCTGGTCGGCAGGACGATCGGCGAAAGCCGCCTCGGCGAGCTCGCCGGCTTGACGGTGGCGGGCATCGCCCGCGGCGATCACACCCGCCTCGCCGTCGCTCCCGACGTGACCATCGAGAGCGGCGACCGATTGCTGCTGGCGGCCGATCCGGAGCGGATCCGCAGCCTCGTCGAGATGGGCGACGTCGAGCTCAAACCGAAGGCGGACAAGACCGAGCTCGAGACCGAGCAGCTGGTGATGGTCGAAGCGACGGTCGCCCCCCGCTCGGCGGCCGACGGGCGCACGCTGGCGGAGATCCACTTCCGCGACCGCTACCGGCTGATCGCGCTGGCGATCTGGCGCGACGGCCGCCCGATCCACACCGACCTCGCGGAGCTCGAGCTGCGCACCGGCGACGCACTGCTGCTCTACGGCAGCCCGGAGCGGATCCGGCGGCTGGCGGCGGAGCCCGACTTCGTGGTGCTCTCCGACGTCGAGCAGGAGCCGCGCCGTCACCACAAGGCGAAGTACGCCCTCGGCGCCCTGACGCTGATGATCGCGCTGGTGGCGACCGGCTACCAGCCGATCCACGTCGCCGCCTTCACCGCCGCCTCGCTCGCGGTGCTGGCCGGAGCGCTGACCATGCGCGAGGCGTACCGGGCGATCGAGTGGCGGGCGATCTTCCTCGTCGCCGCGGTGCTCCCCGTCGGCTTCGCCATGGAGCGGACCGGCGCCGCCAATTTCCTCGCCGAGCAGGTCACCGCCATCGCCGGCCCCTTCGGGCCCTATGCCGTCCTCGCCGCGCTGGTCGTTCTCGCCAGCCTCCTCAGCCAGGGGCTCGACGGCGCGCCCGCCGTCGTCCTGCTGGCACCGGTGGTGCTCGAGATGGCCGACCAGCTCGGCTACAGCCCGTACCCGCTGATGATGGGGGTCAGCCTGGCGGCGTCGGCCGCCTTCATGACCCCCTTCAGCCACAAGGCGAACCTGCTGGTGATGGGTGCCGGCGGCTATCGCTCCGCCGACTACCTGAGGGTCGGGACCCCCCTCACCCTGATGCTCTTCGTGCTGCTGGTCGCCCTGGTCCCGGTCTTCTTCCCCTTCTGACCGCCGACGTTTCCGTGCGCAGCCGTCCAGCTCCCGGCGCCGACCGCTGCTGACCGTCCACGGCCGAATGGGACTCCGAGACCGGTTCTACGCCTTCCCCGCCCGCCTCGATCGCTGGCTGCGGTGGCGCGACCTCGAGCTGCACCGCACCGAGGGGACGCGGCTGCACCGCGCCGGCTTCGTCGACGGCTATTCACCGCTCGCGCTGCTGCTGCCGCTGCCGGTGATCGTCGCGCTCGCCTACGGCATGCCCCGCTGGCGCGGGTGGGGGCTGGCGCTCGCCTGTGCCGCCGTCTTCCTGCTGCAGGCGGTGATCGGCCGCACCGCCGAGCGACGCTGGCTGCCCCGCTTGCAGTGGGGGACGATCGCGCTGTTCACGCTCGGCGTCTTCCTGCTCGCCGACCCCGCCGCCGTCGAGTTCGACGCCCGCCCGTACCGGCACCTGTTCGCTCTCGTCGGCGTCGTCGGGCTGACGCTCGGCATGCCGGCCGCCCGCTGGCTCGCCGACCGGCTGATCGGCGGCCAGCGCGGCCACTACCGGCGGGCGTTCCGTCCCCATCTCACCGACACGCAGTTCCTGGTCACCAAGCGCGAGCCGCCGCACGGCTGGCCGCGGGTGCTGCGCGCCTACGCGCTGGTGCCGATCGCCTCGCCGATCCTGCTCCTGCTGCCGGCGTCGCTCGCCGTCGTCGCCGCTCCGCAGCGCCTCGCCCATCCTCTCTTCTGGTCGACCCTCGCTCTCACCTGGGCGCTGCTCGCCGCCTCGCACTACAACCGCCGGCTGCAGGCGTTCCACGTCCTCGTCCGCCAGCTCTTCCTGGTCGGTGCGCCGGTGGTCGTCTCACTGCTGGTGATCGCCTTCGCCGTCGCCCGCCTCGGCGACGTCGACTACGTCACCACCGTGCTCGACCAGGCGAGCCTGCGCAGCGTGCTGAGCCTCATCGCGATGCTCTACCTCGTGCTCTGGCTCTACGACTACTGGCTGCAGCGGGCGCTGGCCGAGGTGCTGCTCGGCCTGCTGAGCGGGCGCCGTGACCATCCGCAGCGCGTCGACTTCGACGGCGGCCGGATGGGGACCGCGCGGCTGCAGATCCACGGCGCCGGCCGGCTGATCGCCATCCGTGATCGCGACGCCGACCGGATGCTGAGGCCCGGGGCCCGCAACGAGGACGCGCCGCCGCCGAACTTCGAGTCGTACCGCCCGATCGAGGTCTTCCGCCGCATCCACGCCCAGCTCGAGTGCCGCATCCGCGCCGAGGCGAGCGAGCTGAGCGGTCGCGAGCGACGAGAGCGCTGGGCGGTCTTCGACGAGGTCACCGACGCCCTCGAGACGCTGGAGGACAAGACCCGCCTCTACGTCGCGCTGCCGGCGAT